>JAIQEX010000210.1 GCA_020073615.1 Terriglobia bacterium | reverse complement strand
GGCGTCCTCCGGATCATCCTTGTCATCGCTGGCGGTGATATACGGCACCTTGCGCGTGTTGGCCACGTAGACTTCATGCCCGCATTGCTCGATGATCTCGGCCACCCAGCGCGACTGCCCGCCGGATTCCAGCGCCACCCGGCTGGGCGGGATACTCACGAAATAGCCCTGGAAGTCTCCGCCCTTCATCCTCAAGCGAAACCTCTCGTGGACTTCGCCCTCCTGGTTCCGTACGCAGAAGTCGCTGTTCTTGTCGCCCAGATCAATGCCGATGAAAAACGTGAACTTTTCCCGATTTACGTCCCGACTCACGATACGCGTCACCGGCTGGTTGCTGCTATGCTTTTTCATGCCGGTCTCCTTTTTGCACCTTGAGTGCGTCTGTAATTGGGAGCTTAACGCATCCCGCTTAGGGGACCGGCCTTCTCATCCCATCTCGGCGCCTCGGCGGTGAGGAAACATCTTCACCGCACTGTAAACCGCTCCTTGAATTTCAGAATCCGCGATTCGAAGATCCACCACGAAAAGGCCGCAGCGCCCATCGAAACCGCCATCGACACGAAGAACTCCGCCGACCCGCTGGGCGAGATCCCGAGCAGCGGTGCAATCGCCCGCCGCCCCACCAGCTCCGCCGGCACGTGCAGCAGATACAGCCCGTACGATACCGTCCCCACCCATACCAGCCACCTCCACCGGCACACCGCCAGCAGGACCGGCGGCCGCCACGCCATCAGCATCACCAGCACGCCCGCGAACCCCAGATCGAGCGCCGTGAAGCCGATGGTCCGCATGGCCCCCGACCACGGCGTGGTAGTCGCCGTGACGCAGACCACGATAAAGGTCACGGCGCACAGCAGCGTCAGCCATCCGATCCAGCGGCCCTTCAACCGCTCCGGCCGATCGCGGCGCGTGATGGCGATCCATCCCCCCATGGCCAGCGCGTCCATGCGGCAGGGCATCAGGATATACGTGCCCAGCTTGTTGTCCGGCAGGGCCGCCGTGAGGACCACGCGCAGGATCAAAGCCGCCACCACCGAAGCCGCCAGCACCTTGCCCAGGGTCTTGCGCGGCAGCAGGTATACGATCAGCGGGAAGCTCAGGTAGAACTGCTCTTCCACCTGCAGGCTCCACAGCGGCGTCAGAATCGCCATCGCCGGCCAATGGCCTTCCAGGGTCGTCTTTACGTTGCCCAGATAGCCGGCGTACCACCAGCCGTCCATTCTGAGGAATTGCTGCCACTGTATGTGCGCCGGGTAATAGCTCACGATGCAATAGATCGCCAGCGAGACGTAGTACAGGGGAAAGATCCGCAGGCTGCGGCGCACGATGAAGTTCCGGTAGTAAGACCGGTGCCCCACGCTGTCCACCAGGATGCCCGTGATCAGGTATCCGCTGAGGACGAAGAAGAGATCGACGCCGATCCAGCCCACTTGAAAAAAATGCGCCAGAAAAAACAGGGGTCCGGTGGCGGGAGTGAAATGAAAAACCAGCACCAGCAGAATGGCGATCCCGCGCAATCCATCCAATTCGGAAATACGCGCCCCGCCGCCTCTCTTAGCCATGGCTACCGGCCGGCGGCGGATTTCGCGGGCGCCGCCGGCGCCGGGGCGGCGAACCAGCGGCGGAATGCTCTGCCCTGCGGCGTGAGCGAGCGATCGAGCGCGTATTTGCCGAAATGGGAGGCGTCGCGGCCCCACTCGTCCTTGTTCCCCGGCTGATCGTATAACACCCAGTTGAACAGGTACTCCACGCCATTATCGATCGAGGCGTTCATCAGCGCCCGCATGCGCTCGGCTTTGGGATGCACGTCCCAATACTCGCCGAACTCGCCGATGATCAACCTGGCCGGCAGCTTATGCGACGTCGCGAAATCGCGGAGAAGCGCGGGCACGAACGCGAAATCCTTGTAAACCCGGCCGGCGTCCGCGTCCCAGCCGATCGACCACCAGGAGCTGTAGGACAGGTAATCCAACCCCTTCAATTTGGTTGCCACCTCTACCAGGCCCGACCGCCGCCCCTTGAAACCCGGCACGATGGTGAACTCAAACGCGCTGAGGACTTCGCCCGGCGATCCCGCCGCCCGGGCCTGCTTGCGGCCCTCCAGAATGCCGTCCAGGCGCGCCTGGTAGTACTCCTCGCAGGAGGCCCACTGCTCCACCTTGCAATCGTTTTCGAATTCCCAGTTGGAAACGATCTTGCGCCCCGGCGTCTTCGCCAGCTCCAGCGTAAAGCGGCGGAATTCGTCCCTGGTGGCCGCCAGATGCTGCGCGTCGAGGCGTACCCGTTTGTATTTCTCCGCAGAGGCGCTGTCGTAGGCCGTCAGCATCACCACGGGAAACGCCGCCAGGAAAGCGCGATAGTCCGCGCGCCGAACCTTCACATCCAGCGGCGAGTTGTCCTTGGTATCGAGCGGATCCCACGACGTTCCGGGACCTACGGAAACGCGCACCGCGCGGTCCGCGCCCAATCGCCGGATGTCGTCAGCCGCGGCTTCCAGCCCTCCAGCGAGCTTGCCCCAAACGTACACGCCCACCCTCTGCCGGTAGTCGGCGGGAGTGGCGGCGTGCAGGCCGCAAATGAAGAGCCATGCGCCCGCCCATACGCGCGCCGCGGAAATGCTGCGGTTCCACACTTTTTTCATGGTAACAAGCGCGCAAAATAAGAGTATGAGCGACGCCTTCCGAATCGAACGCGACACCATGGGCGAAATGCGCGTGCCCGCCGCGGCGCTGTATGGCGCGCAGACGGCGCGCGCGTTGGCGAACTTTCCCATCGGCGGCCAACGCTTCCCACGCTCCTTTATCCGCGCGCTCGGCCTCATCAAGAGCGCCGCCGCCGCGGTGAACGGACGCCTGGGCCACCTTCCCCCGGACCGCGCCCAGGCCATTGCCGCCGCGGCCGAGCAGGTTGTGGAAGGGCGGCACGACGGCGAGTTTGCCATCGACATCTTTCAAACCGGCAGCGGCACTTCCACCAACATGAACGCCAACGAAGTGATCGGCCGCCTGGCCGGCGCGCATCCCAACGACGACGTCAACCGCGGCCAATCGAGCAACGACGCCATTCCCGCGGCCCTGCACATCGCCGCCGCCGAATCCGTCGCCGCGCGTCTGCTGCCGGCCATGCGGCAGCTCGCCGGGTCGCTGGCGCGCAAAGCAGCCGAGTTCCACGGCATTATCAAGATGGGGCGCACCCACTTGCAGGACGCCGTCCCCATACGCATGGGCCAGGAATTCGGCGGCTACGCGCACCAGGTAGAGGCGGCGCGGGAGCGCATCGAAGCCGCGCTCGCGGGCATTTACGAGCTGCCTCTCGGCGGCACCGCGGTGGGCACCGGGTTGAACGCCCCGCCGGAATTCGCGCGCCGGACCATCGCGGAAATCGCGCGCCGCACCGGGCTTCCCTTCGTGGAGGCGCGCAATCATTTCGAAGCGCAGGCGGCGCGCGACGCGGCCTGCTTCCTGAGCGGAGCGCTGCGCTCGTACGCCGTGGCCCTCACCAAGATCGCCAACGACATCCGCTGGCTGGGCTCCGGGCCGCGCTGCGGGCTGGGCGAATTGCGCCTGCCGGCGGTGCAGCCCGGCTCCAGCATCATGCCCGGCAAGGTGAACCCGGTGATCGCCGAAAGCCTGCTGATGGTGTGCGCCCAGGTGGTGGGCCACGATGCCGCCATTGCCTGGTGCGCCGCGGCCGGCAATTTCGAGCTCAACACCATGATGCCGGTGATGGCCTACGATCTGCTCGAGGCCATCGAGTTGCTCGCCGCCGGCAGCGCGAATTTCGCCGAAAAGCTGGTGGACGGCCTGGAAGCCGACCGCGCGCGGGCCGAAGGCTACGTCGAGCAGTCGCTGGCCATGGGCACGGCGCTCGCGCCCGAAATCGGCTACGACAAAGCCGCGGCTCTGGTGAAGGAAGCCCACGCCAGCGGCCGCACCATTCGCGAAGTGGCGCGCGAGCAATCGGGCCTCTCCGAGGAACGCCTGAACGCGCTGCTCGACCCCGAATCGCAAGTGTGACACGCTGCGAGCGAAGCGAGCCACCTTTCCCCGGCCCCCGGCCCCCGGCCCCCGGCCCCCGGCCCCCGCCTCTCTGGCGCATACTATTACAGGAGCCATCATGACCTACTACCAACAGCACCAGTCCGATTTCCTCGAAGGACTGAAGACCTTCCTCCGCATTCCGAGCATCAGCACGCTTTCCGAGCACAAGCCCGACATTCGCCGCGCCGCCGATTTCGCCCTCAACGAGCTGCGCGCCGCGGGCATGACCAAAGCCGAGCTCATCGAGGGCACCGGCAACCCGCTGGTTTATGCCGAATGGCTGGGTGCGCCGGGCAAGCCCACCATCCTTTTCTATGGTCACTACGACGTGCAGCCGCCCGACCCGCTCGACGAGTGGAAATCGCCGCCCTTCGAGCCCGAGGTTCGCGGCAACGACATCTTCGCGCGCGGCGCCTGCGACGATAAAGGCCAAGTCCTTATCCAGATCAAGGCCGTGGAAGGCCTGTTGAAGACCACCGGCAAGCTGCCCGTGAACGTGAAGTTCCTGCTCGAGGGTGAAGAGGAGACCGGCGGCGAGCATATCGAAGAGTACGTGAAGAGCAAACCGCCGCGCCTCAAGGCCGATGCCGCGGTGGTGTGCGACACCGAGATGTTCGCCCCCGAGATGCCCACCATCTGCGTGGGCCTGCGCGGCATGGTGTATTACGAGCTCACCGTGCAGGGCGCCGACCACGATCTGCATTCCGGCGTATATGGCGGAGCCGCGCCGAACCCGATGCAAGCGGTGGCCGAGATCATTTGCGCGCTCAAGGACCGCGACGGCCACATCAAAATTCCCGGCTTCTACGACCGCGTGAAGCCGCCCAGCGCCTTGGAACGCCAGGCGTGGGCGCGGCTGCCCTTCGACGAGAAGGAGTACACCGAGAAGGAAATGGGCGCGCGCGAGCTGGTGGGCGAGCCCGAAGTCCCCCTGTTCGAGCGCGTGTGGGCGCGCCCCACCCTGGAAGTGCACGGCATCCGCGGCGGCTTCACCGGCGAAGGAGCCAAGACCGTGATTCCGGCGCGCGCCGTCGCCAAGATCTCGACCCGCCTGGTGGGCGACCAGCGCGTGGACGAGGCCATGGCACAGTTCAAAGCCGCGGTGAAAGCCGCCACTCCCAAGGGCGTCACCGCGGAAGTGAAGATGCTCCATTCGGGCGAGCCCTCGCTCACCAACCCCGACAACCCGTTCATCCACGCTTCGGCCGAGGCCATGAAGCAGGTGTTCGGCAAGGAGACCGTGTACATCCGTTCCGGCGGCTCGATCCCTGTGGTCGGCGTGTTCGACCGCTACCTGGGCGTGCCCAGCGTGATGATGGGATTCGGCCTGCCCGACGACAACCTGCACGCGCCCAACGAGAAGTTCCACCTGCCGAACTTCTACCGCGGCATCGAAGCGGTGGCCAGGTACCTGGAAATCCTGGGGCAATAGCAGCGCAAAACGCAGCCGCGCTCACCACCAGGAGGACTTCCCACAATCCTGCTCGATCCATTGATTGGCGAGCAGCCGCCTCCACGGGTTTCGGGCGGCCGGCACTAAAGCAATCTCGTCCCGTTCGGCTTCGTGACTTGCCAGACCTTCTCCGGCGTGCCCATAATCTCCCCGCGGGACCCTGTCCAGCGGGCGTGAAACGGCATCGAAGTCGTGATCTTCGTGATCTCTTCGTGCAGGGTAGGCCATAATGACCGCGCGATTGCCCAATCGCCCGTAAAGGCAATCATCCGCTCCATCGTTGGCCACACCGACTTTGCCTGGTCGTAATGAGCTGTGAATCCCTGGCTCTCCTGCAACCCATCGAATACTCTTACGAAGGAAAGACTTCCCAGAATATCCCGTATCGGAATTCTCTTTACGGCCACTTCTGGAAACGGGTTACTCGCCTGCCGCTTCTGCGTATCGAAAAACGCGCCGAAGAGGACGACCAGATACAACTGCTGCCGATCGGCATATCGGAACAGTTTCTTGCCGGTTCCAGTCACAACGCGGCACAGCTTGTTCCGCAAATGGTCCGGCAATCCCTCCACCGTGGCCGAGGGCTGGATCACATAGCCACCGAACAGCGAGCCCAACATGTCTTCCAGCTTCGGAAACGTGGATGCGGTCACGAAATCGAGTGTCACGCTGACGGCCGTGTGCAGACAATTGTCCTGCTGCATCTTACGGTAGAAGTAATCACACCGGTTCTCCGGCTTGGAGAAAGGATTCCACGGCTTGCGAGCTAGTATCTTCTCCGCGTAGGATTCGGACTCGCCCTTCGCTCTGACTTCCGATTGCGCTTTGTTGATGAACCCGCCGGCATCTTTCAATTGCCCCAGGTCGCGGCCATCGCCCCGCCACCCCAACGTGTAATGATGATCGTTGCCCAGAATCAACGAGTGGCGCGCAAAGGCGAGAGGGCTGTCCGCCTGAATCTCTCCCAGTTCGTTGCCGTTCGGCACTACCTTGATTCGCTCAAAGCCCACCTTGAGACAGGCATTGAGGAGGTTGAACAGAATCTGGTCATCCACGTTGCCCCAGTTCTTGCCGTCCTTATACCCAAGCACCTTCACCCGCTCGCCCTCTGGCACACCTCCTTTGTATGCGTAGAAAGGGCCTGGTTCCTCCAACTGGTTAGCCGGGCCGGTGAGGTCCCACTGCTTGGGAAGCTCATAAAGGTCGTTGAAAAACGCCAGCACTTCTCCGGAGTTTCGGTATATTCCGTCCTGGTCCCTGGCTTCTTTCCAGAAATAGAGAAACCAGCCCTCCTTGCTAAACTCTTCGTACGGATCGTGAATCAGAGCTTCCCGGCTTGTCTCCAGCAACAGTTTAAGGTGCTTGCGCACAAAATCTGCCATCGTTCCAGCCCTCGCTTTAACAGGAAATACCTTTTTGCCGGAATCTCCATTTTGGACATAACGGTCCGATTCAGTATAAACCCAACCGCGTTCCTTTGATCCTGCAAGCTGCATTCTTTTTTCCAGGAGCCGTCTTCGGTCACGCCGGCGATCCTTCCCGTCATCGTCTCAAAGAGCCGCCTGGTTTGCTGCCTTCCTTGATCCACCTTCCTTGATCCACTGTCAACGCAAAGTAGAAATGTCCTATTCTCTGCAAAGTAGAAATGTCCTGTTTTGCCAGGGTGGGCAGAAGGTGCGTGGTAGTCTGGGCGTGCCGGTGAAGCGGAGACGGGCAATGCTGGCGAGCAACCCGATCGAGGAATAGCCGGCCGGAACTCATCTGCGGACGATGAGATGGAGCGTGATCCTCCCGGCGCGTTCTACTACC
>JAIQEX010000057.1 GCA_020073615.1 Terriglobia bacterium | reverse complement strand
TCCACCTCCACCTGGTATTGCCGCATAAGCTCTGGCGTGGCGGCTTCGAAGCGCATCACCCACACGGGTTGCGTGTTGGAGACGCGGAGCAGTCCCCAGCCTCGGGGAAAGAGCACGCGGCGCGCCGTCCACGTCGACGGTCTTGTGGCGGGCGCGCAGGTGCGCGCCGGGCGGTGGCACTGGCTGGCGACTACCGTTAATTAAACCGGCGCACTTTCGGTGGTAGCGGCCGGTGCCGAGATGCCTGCCAGCAGATCGTATAACTCTTGTGGTTTTACGGGCTTCTTGATGTAGCCATCCATCCCCGCCGCCAGGCATCGCTCCCGGTCACCCTGCATCGCGTGGGCCGTCATGGCCACAATTGTCAAGTGCCTGCCCGTCCCCTCTTCTTGGGCGCGGATGGCGGCGGTGGCCTCGAACCCATCCATCTCCGGCATCTGCACGTCCATCAACACTAAATCGAAGTCCTCCTGGTGGATCGCAGCGAGGGCTTCGCGCCCGTTCACGGTCAGCGTGACACGATGTCCCCGTTTTTCCAATAGGCGCGAGGCAAGCTTCTGGTTGACCGCATTGTCTTCTGCCAGCAGAACGCGGAATTTCCTCGTCCCATCCGGTAAGCCTTGGAGGGCCGTCAGGGACGCTGCCTCGGCCCGGGGCCGGGAGCTACCCAGAATGCGGGCGATGGTGTCACACAACTCCGACTGGCTGAGGGGTTTGGTGAGATAAGCAGCCGCTCCCAGCTCCTTACAGCGCGCAGCGTCCCCTCGCTGGCCCACGGAGGTCAGCATGATCAGCTTGGCCTCTTGGCCCAGTTGGGGAGCCTGCCGGATTTGCTCCACCAGAGTGAAGCCATCCATGTCTGGCAAGTTTAGATCGGCCAGGATCACAGCGAAGGGGTCCTCACTGTGCTTCAGACACTGCAACGCGGCGGTCCCGGTTGCGGCCAGCGTGGGTCTCATACCCAAGTCTGTCAGCATTTCCTGGTGGATGCGACGGTTCGTCGGGTTGCCATCCACGACGAGCGCCCCGAGACCCGCCAGGGCCGCCGGAGCAGCGAGCTGAGCCGGTTCTACCGCCCTGCCTGGGCCGAGGTTGGCCGTGAAGTGGAAGGAACTGCCTCGCCCCAGCTCGCTTTCCACCCAGATCCTGCCGCCCATCATTTGCACCAGTCGCTTGGAGATGGTCAACCCCAGCCCGGTGCCCCCGAACTTGCGCGCCGTGGAGCCGTCCGCCTGCGAGAAAGCCTCGAAGATGAGCTTCTGTTTCTCCGGGGCGATGCCGATGCCGGTATCACGAACCGCGAAATGCAACCGCACCTGATCCTGCGTCTCAGACTCCACTGCAATCTCGAGCCCAACCTCGCCATGTTCCGTGAACTTGATGGCGTTTCCGATGAGATTGACGATGATTTGCCGTAAGCGGCCTGGGTCGCCAACAGCTTCCTTGGGCACCTCGGGGCGAGTATCGCAGGTGAGTTCCAGGCCCTTCTGATGGGCGCGCAGGGCCAGAGTTTTGAGGATCGGCGATATGGTGTTTCGCAGGTTGAACTCCACGCACTCCAGTTCGAGCTTGCCGGCTTCGATCTTGGAGAAGTCGAGGATGTCGCTGATTACGGTGAGCAGCGACTCGGCCGACGAGTTAGCCAGTCTGGCGTAGTCGAGTTGTTCCGGGTTGAGTCCCGTGTCCAGCAGGAGGGCCGTCATGCCGAGGACGCCGTTCATCGGAGTGCGGATCTCGTGGCTCATGTTGGCGAGGAATTCACTCTTGGCGCGGTTCGCCTCTTCGGCCTGCGCTGTCGCCGCTTCCAGGTCGCAAGTCCGTGCCGCCACCGCCGCTTCGAGTTCCGCGCGGATGGCGAACTGGCGCCTCTCGCGCTGGCGCCACCATAGCCATAGCAGTGCCGACGCCAGCACGAACAGGCCTGCCTGAAACGGCCACGAGAGAAACCAGGGCGGGAGCAGCCGGAATGGCAGCACCGCGGACCGGCTCCAGACTCCCGACGGCGTTTCCCCTTGTACCTCGAACCGATAGCGCCCGGGCGGAAGTTCCGCGAAGCGTACTTCGTGCGCCCGGGTCTCCATCCACGGACTCGACTCCGCTCCGAGCCGGTACCGGAACCTCGTCGACTGCCGTTCATAAGACAGCATCGTAAAGCGAAAGGTCAGCAGGCGGGTCAAGGAATCGAAGTCGGTGCGCTGCGCCGGCTGATCGTTGCGCAGCAGGGCGGTGAGCAGCGTCTCCGCTTGAACCGGCTCCCGCCGCGCCGCCGGCGAGAACCGGGACAGGCCATCGCTCGTGCCTATCCACACCGCGCCATCCGGCTCCGCGAGAAACGCGTGCGCGTTGCAGTCGTTCCACACCAGCCCGTCGGAGGCATCGTAGGTGATCCAGCGACCACCCTCGAGTATGGCCACTCCGTTGTCGGTACCAATCCAGTGCCGGCCACGAGCGTCGAAGAACTGCGAGTAGACTACGTTGCCCGGAAGTCCGTTGTCCTGCGTGAAATGCCGCATCTGGAATTTGTCGCCGGTAAAATCGATCCGCGTGATTCCGGACGACGAAAAGTACGTGAGCCACAGTTCCCCCCCCGGCCCTATGGTAATGGATTGAACGAAGGTATCCTTCAATCCGTCGGCCATGGTCAGCAGACGCCGCCGCGCTCCCTGTTGAACATACAAACCCTTTCTGCCGCCCACGTACAGGTCTTGCTTGCGGGACTTGATGTCGGTCACCGATGCGCCGTCCAGCGGCACGGGAAACGGCTCCAGCCTGGCCGAACCCGGCGTGAGCCGGAGCAATCCGGTCGGCGTAGCCACCCAGATGGTGCCGCCCTGATCGCGATGCAATTCGTTGATTTGCAGGCGCGCCGCCGGCGACGCGGGAGGATAGACCACTCGTTTTCGCGTCTGTGGATAGTAGCGCACTAACCCGCCGTTCGCGCCGCTCTGAAACTGCCCAATCCATAGCGAGCCGTCGGTTTCCGTTTCCAGGCCATAAACGGTTACTTCGCCCACGGCGCCCGATCGGCGGAAACGCCAGCGCCCGTTCTCTTGCCGCCCTTGGAAGAGGCCTCGGTTGGTCCCGATCCAGAGGCCGCCCACCGAGTCCCGGACAACCCGCCAAACCGCCGGGTTGGTGAGTCCCTCCAATTCGGCGTAGCTTTGCCATTGCTCCTGCCCGAGCCTGCGCGCCAATCCCTGCCCGCCGTAACCAATCCAAAGAGACCCCTCACGATCTTGGGCGGCGGTGTACACTTCGGCCTTCCGCAGACCGCTCTCCGGCCCATAGTTTGCACAGCGCTCTCCGTCGCATATCATCAGCCCGCCGGCGTGCGGTATCATCACCCGCCCGGAACGATCGGCTACCAGCGTGGGGGCGCGCGTCGAGTCCAGCTTGCGTGCACTCCGGAGCTCATGGAAGCTCGAACCGCCCTGTTCCCGCACCAGCACCCGGTCAGTGGAGCGAATCCAGAGCCGCTTGGCCCCGTCTTCGAGGATGCTTTTCCATGGCCCGCCGCTGAGGCCGCTGTCTGGCCCCCATTCCCGTTCCCGGCCGTTCCGGGTGGAACAGAGCAGATCGCCACAACTGAACCACAGAGTTCCGTCGGAGGCTGCAAATGCGGCCGCCGACGGCTTCGTCGAGACCACCTGCGCTCTCCCTCCCCCCTTCAGGGGCATCGCGCGAACTCCCAGCAGGGTCGCCAGATACAGGTTCGCCGCGTCGCCCGCAATCGACTCCCGGTTGTCCAGTTCCGCTTCTTCAAAGCCGGGGACCGCCGCGAAACTTTCTCCGTTCCACCGGTATAAACCCGCCGCCGATCCCGCCCACAACTGGCCATCGGCCGAATTGTAGAGGCAGTTGATGTCGCCCTTCTTGGTCGCCCGCTCCGCCGGGAAAGACCGGAAGCGGTCGCCGTCGTAGCGGAACAGCCCTCCCTCGGTACTCGCCCAAATGAAACCCCTGGAATCCTGCTGCATCGCCAGAGTGTTGTAATTGGTCAAGCCCTGCTCGGGACCGTACATCTGGAAGGTCCAGTGTTGCGCCCGCGCCGCCGGGGCACAGATCAGGCAGAGCAGACCGGCGCTCCGGATTCGGGCCCGCGAGGTCATCAAATTCCTTATCGGCAGAAATGCTCGCAAGCATTAGGTGCGCCGGGACAACTCGATCACGCTGGAGCTTCCGGCGCCGCCCGGCGGCGTTCCGGGAATTACCCGCTGGAGCGGCGCGTGCGTTTCGCAGGGCTTTCAGGTTAAAGTCGTCAGCTTTTTGCCAACCGCTGGCCGCGGACCGCTTCCTCGACCACCGCTTCCACCTCCACCTGGTATTGCCGCATAAGCTCTGGCGTGGCGGCTTCGAAGCGCATTACCAGCACGGGTTGCGTGTTGGAGGCGCGCAGCAAGCCCCAACCCTGGGGAAAGAGCACGCGCACGCCGTCCACGTCGACGGTCTTGTGGCGGGCGCGCAGTTGGGCGGCGGCGCGCGCCACCACGTCGAACTTCAGCTCGTCGGAGCAGTCGAAGCGGATCTCGGGGGTGGTCACGGTTTTGGGGAGATCGGCCAACTGGCTGGAAAGCGGCTCCCCGGAGCGGGCCACGATCTCCATCAGGCGGCAGGCCGCGTAGAGCGCATCGTCGAAGCCGTAATAGCGGTCGGCGAAGAACATGTGGCCGCTCATCTCGCCCGCCAGCGCGGCGTGCGTCTCTTTCATCTTGGCCTTGATGAGCGAGTGCCCGGTCTTCCACATGATGGGGTTGCCGCCGCGCGCGGCCAGGTCGTCGTACATCAGTTGCGAGCATTTCACTTCGCCGATGAAGGTGGCGCCGGGCCGGCGAGTGAGGATTTCGCGGCCGTAGATGATCATGAGCTGGTCGCCGTAGAGCACCGCGCCGCGCTCGTCGACGGCGCCGATGCGGTCGGCGTCGCCGTCCAAGGCGATTCCCAGATCGGCTCCGGTCTCGCGCACCTTGGCGATGAGCGCTTCGAGGTTCTTGGGGACGGTGGGATCGGGGTGGTGGTTGGGGAAGCGGCCGTCCATCGCGAAGTACATTTCCGTGGGGCGGGCGTTCAGCTTTTCGAGGATGCGGTGCATGGTGGGGCCGCCCACGCCATTGCCGGCGTCCACCACCACGCGCACCGGGCGGGGGTAGTCGAACTGGGAGGCGACCTCCTCCACGTACGGCGAGACCACGTCGGCGTGACTCTCCCTGCCGCCGCCGCGCGCCAGATCGCCCGATTCGATCATGCGGCGGATCTCCTGGATCGCTTCGCCGTGAATGGTGCTGTCTCCGCAGACGGTTTTGAAGCCGTTGAACTCGGGCGGATTGTGGCTGCCGGTGATCATCACGCCGCCGTCGGCCGGCAAATGGAACACCGCGTAGTACAGCACGGGCGTGGGAACCACGCCGATATCGGTGACGTGGCAGCCGCTCGAGACCAGGCCGCGGAGCAGGGCGTCGCGCAGGCGCGGCGAGCTCAGGCGCGTATCGCGGCCGAGCGCGACCTTTGGGCCGGCGTGCCGCTGGAGATAGGTCCCCAACGCCCGGCCCAGTTGTTCGACGCCGCCATCGTACAGTTCGGCGTCGGCCGTTCCGCGAATATCATATTCCCGAAAGATTGTGGGCTTCAGCATTTTCCTGATTTCCAGCAGGCGGGGTTAAGATAGTGTAGCGCAATGAAAACCGCCGAACGCCAGTTTACGACAATTAGCGGGGTGCCCATCGAACCGCTGTACGGTCCGGACGATCTTGCGGGCGTCGGCGCAGCGCGGGAATCGAGCCAGCCCGGCGAATTCCCCTATACCCGCGGCATCCACCGCGACATGTATCGCGGCAAGCTCTGGACCATGCGCCAGTTTTCCGGCTTCGCCACCCCGGAGGAGACCAACCGCCGCTACCACTACCTGCTGGCCCAGGGACAGACCGGGCTTTCGGTGGCCTTCGACCTGCCCACGCTGATGGGCTATGACGCCGATCACGCCATGAGCGAGGGCGAGGTGGGCAAGTGCGGCGCCCCCATCTCGTCGCTCGAGGACATGGAGATCCTGTTCCGCGGGATTCCGCTCGGCGAGGTGACCGTGTCGATGACCATCAACTCGCCGGCCGCGGTGTTGTGGGCCATGTACCTGGCGGTGGCGGAGCAGCAGGGGGTGAAGTGGGCGCGGCTTTCCGGGACTCTGCAGAACGACATTCTGAAGGAGTATATCGCGCAGAAGGAGTACATCTTCCCGCCGCGGCCTTCCATGCGCCTGGTGACCGATACCATCGAATTCGGCGCGCGCCACACGCCCCGGTTCAACCCCATTTCGATCAGCGGGTACCACATCCGGGAGGCCGGGTCGACGGCGGTGCAGGAGCTGGCGTTTACCCTTCGGGACGGCATCGAGTACGTGGACTGGGCGCTCGCGCGCGGCTTGGCGATCGACGAATTCGCCCCGCGGCTCAGCTTCTTCTTCAATGCCCACAGCGATTTCTTCGAGGAGATCGCCAAGTATCGGGCGGCGCGCAAAATCTGGGCTTCGGTGATGCGCGACCGCTACGGCGCGCAAACCGAGCGCAGCAGGAAACTGCGTTTCCACGCGCAGACCGCGGGCTGCTCGCTCACCTGGCAGCAGCCTTACAACAACGTCGTACGCACCGCCCTCCAGGCCATGGCGGCGGTAATGGGCGGCGCGCAATCGCTGCACACCAATTCGCTCGACGAAGCCTATGCGCTGCCGGGCGAGCACGCCGTGACCATCGCGCTGCGCACCCAGCAGGTGCTGGCTTTCGAGAGCGGGGTAACCAACACGCCCGACCCGCTGGGCGGCAGCTATTTCCTGGAGAAGCTGACGCTCGAGACGGAGGCCGCGGCCAACCATTACATCGCGCGCATCGATGCCATGGGCGGCATGATCGCGGCCCTCGAGGAGGGATTTCCGCAGACCGAGATCGCCGCGGCCAGCTACCGCTACCAGTGCGAGGTGGAGTCAGGCGAACGCGTCGTCGTGGGCGTCAACCGGTTCCAGGCCGGCGGCCAGCCCATCGAGCTGTTGCAGATCGATGAAACTTCGGCCGGCCACCAGCGGGCCAAACTGGCGGCCTTGCGGCGGCGGCGCGATAGCGGCCGCGTGCGGAACGCGCTCGACGCGCTGAAGCGCGCCGCCGAGGGCACGGAGAACACCATGCCATACCTGGTGGAGGCGGTGCGCGCCTACGCCACCCTGGGCGAGATCTGCGATGCCCTGCGCGCGGTGTTCGGAACGTATCAGGAGACGAGCCACATTTAGTCATGCCAAGACCTATTCGAGTGCTGGTGGCCAAGCCCGGTTTGGACGGCCACGACCGCGGCGCCAAGGTGATTGCGCGGGCGCTGCGCGACGCTGGCATGGAAGTAATCTACACCGGATTGCGGCAGACTCCGGAAATGATCGTCAACGCCGCGCTGCAGGAGGACGTGCAGGTGATCGGCCTGTCGATCCTGTCGGGCGCGCACAATGCCATCGTGCCGCGGGTCATCGGCCTGCTCCGCGAAAAGGAGATGGCCGACGTGAAGCTGGTGGTGGGCGGCATCATCCCGGATGAAGACGCCGCGGAGCTGAAACGCCAGGGCGTGGCGGCGATTTTTCAACCCGGCGCTTCGCTCGAGGAGATCGTCAATTTTATCCGCGGCGCCGTTCCGGCGTAGCCCCACCGTGCCCGGGAGGCCCGGTTTGTCTGTGTCCGTTCCAGCCTGCGCAACACTACTCCCGCTGTTATTCGCGGCGGCGATCCATCTCGGCGCTGAAACCAGATTTGCCGGCACGGTCGACCAACGCCTGATGGTTGTGGACGGTTCGTGGGCTACGTTGGTCTTCAAATCGGCCGCGGATGCCGATTTGCAATCCTTGCCTTCATCGGCTGATCGGAGCGGCCCTGCCTATGCCGGCCGCCTGCCAGAAACGAACATTCGCCTGGTGATTACGGATCATCCGGCAAATGGGGCGATCGTTTATGCGGACTTGAATAGCGATGGCGAGTACTCCCGCAACGAGCAGTTCCCTCTTCATCGTTTACCGGGGAATGCACTTTTCACAGCCGACACGCGCGGCTGGCCCACCCAGAAGACGTGCTTCGAAGTGCCCATAGCGGGCAAGAGTTTGGGGCTCCGCGCAAGCACCGAAGGCGAGATAGACTTCTTATCGCATTCGCCGGAAACAGCATTCGCCGAGAAAGAGCAGATCGTATTTCGTGCCGGAGATCTTTATCTTTCGACTGAGTCTGTCGACTTGAAGCAGCGCAGCGTGGTGCTGCGCTCGCACCCCGCGGGGGATTATGTCCGGGTCGAGCTTGGTCGCGGCGTGGCGCTGCCGGATTGGACCTTCGTCGATCTGAAGGGGCGGCCGGGAAATCTGAAATCGTATGCCGGCAAGTATGTGATGCTCGACGTCTGGACGGCCTCCTGTGGGCCATGCCTGGGCGAATTCGATCTGCTCCAAGCGGTGGTCCAGCGCTTTGGTTCGCGCAACTTCGAGATCCTCGGTGTCCTCGGCGACGCAGACGAAGCCCAGGCTCGCAGAGCAGAGGAAGAACGCAGATTACCCTGGCGGACTGCGGCCTCCCGCGCGACGCTCGAATATGTCGAACGGCGCCTGAGGATCGCGTCGTGGCCCACGCATATCCTCCTCGACCCTGATGGGCGAATCATCAGCATTTCGGATACAGAATTGCGCGGCGAAGCTCTGTCAAGAACCTTGCAAGCTCTGCTGCCCCGGTGAAAGTGGGGTAGGCCTCCCGGCCTGCCCAGCGCGCGTTAGCGCGCCTTCTGCCTAAGGGGGCAGGCCGGGAGCGCCACGCCGGCGAGTTGGACCATGTTTTTGGACTATGGTACAACTGGGATATGCGGGAGATCGCGATTTCCAAGTTCAAGGCCACCTGTCTGGCAGTTCTTGAGGACGTGCGAAGGACAGGCAAGCCCGTGCGCATCACCCGGTTCGGCCGGCCGGTGGCGGAGGTGGTCCCGGCCCGGCCTGCGAAAGCGGGCTCCTGGCTCGGGTGCATGCGGGGGTCCGGCGAGATCGTCGGCGACATCGTGGGGCCCATCGGAGCGTTTGACAACTGGACCGTGGACGAGTGAATGAAGCTTCTGCTCGACACGCATATATGGGTTTGGGCAATCCAACGGCCCGACAAACTGGGGCGCGGGGTACGGCGCGAACTGCGGCGGGCCGGCAACGAACTGTACCTGTCGCCCGTGTCGATCTGGGAAGCTCACCACATGGTGCGGCGCCGGCGCTTTAACTTGAACCGACCCTTTTCGCAGTGGGTCCGCGAGGCATTAGCCCAGGCGGCGCTCCGGGAAGCGCCCTTCACCTTCGCGGTAGGGGAGGCGGCCGCGCAGTTGGAATTCCCCCAGTCCGATGTCGGAGATATATTCCTGGCCGCGACGGCTGTTACGTTCGGTTTGACCCTGGTGACCGCCGACGCGCAGCTGCTCGCCTGCTCGTGGCTCAGGACCCTGCCCAATGACTGAGCGCCGGGGAGGACGAATGGCGTGCCTGCGGTTCACACCTGTGGCCCCCCACACTCGTTGTAGGGGGCGCTCAAGATCCGCTAGACTAATGGCTTAGCATCCTGGAATACCGGCTGCACTGAGAGAAAACTGTTTTCCTGTGTCCCAACGTCATCCGCATCGCGCAGAGTGGAAAGGTATGCTTCGATGAAGTTTTTCAGGCCGGTCCGCCTGGTCGTAATATCTGTCTGTCTGTGCGCAGGGTCCGTCGCCCTCCTGGTTGCGCAGACGCCCCCGCAACAGCCGCCGCCACCGCCCGCCGTCCCGGCGCAGAAACCGCCGCAGGAGCAGAAGCCGCCGGCCAAGCCTCCGAACCCGTTTGAGACCGTGCCGGAGACGCAGCAACAGCCGCCGGTGCAGCCGCCGAAACCGCCGGCGCAGCCGCAACTGGAAGTCCCCAAGCCGGCGCTGGGCCCGGCGCCGCTCACCGGGCAAGTGATCGAAGGCATCGAATTCCGCGGCGCGCGCCGCGTCCCCCAGGACACCATGAAGGCCCTCCTGGTGACCAAGGTCGGCGACGTTTACAGCGAGGATTCGCTGCGGCGCGACTTCATGGCCCTGTGGAACACGGCCCGCTTCGACGATATCCGGCTGGAGACCGAACCCGGCCGCACGGGGATCGTCATCCGCTTCGTGGTGACCGAAAGGCGCGTGATCCGCTCCATCAACTACGAGGGCATCCACTCGGTGACGGTTTCGGAAATCCTGGACCGTTTCAAGGAGCGCAAGGTCGGCCTTTCCGTGGAATCGCAGTACGACCCCAGCAAGATCCAGCGCGCGGCCACGGTGCTCAAGGACTTTTTGGCGGAGCGTGGCCGGCAATACGCCGTGGTGGACCCGGTACTCGAACAGATTCCCCCCACCTCGCTTTCGCTCAAGTTCATGGTGAGCGAGGGACCCAAAGTGAAAGTGGGCAACATCGAGATCAGCGGGAACGAGGCGATGGGCAACCGCTGGGTGATCCGCCAGATGAAGAACCTGCATCCGTTCGGCGTTCCGCACTCGGTGGTGGCGGAGAGCCTGTTCGCCAAGACCTTCGACGAGGCCAAGCTGGAAGAGGATAAGGAACGCATCCGCATGGGCTACACGGACCGCGGCTACTTCACCGCCAAGACGCTGGAGGCCACGGTCAACATCGTGCCCCGCGGCGGGCGCGGATGGCGGCTCCCGCTGCTCAAGCCCAATGGCCCGGGCATCTTCGCGGATATTACGGTTCCCGTGGAAGAGGGACGGCTCTACCACCTGCGCAATGCCAACTTCGTGGGCGTGAAACTGTTCCGCGACCCGCAGGTGCTGCTGGCCTACTTCAACATGAGGGAGGGCGACACCTTCTCCACCGACAAGCTGCGCAAGGGGCTGGAGAACCTGCGCAAGCTGTACGGCACGCTGGGCTATATCGATTTCGTTCCCGAGCCGACGTTCGACATCATTCCCAACACCGACAAGATCGATCTGACGCTGACCGCCGACGAGGGCAAGCAGTTCTTCATCCGGCGCATCGATTTCTCGGGAAACACCACCACCCGCGACAAAGTCATCCGCCGCGAGATCCTGCTCGACGAAGGCGACATATTCAATACCCAGCTATGGGACTACAGCATTCTGCGGCTGAACCAACTGGGCTACTTCGAGATGCTGAAGAAGGAAGAGTCGCTCGAGGGCCTCAAGCGCAACCCGCAATCGGACACAGTGGATATTACCCTGAAGGTGAAGGAGCGCGGAAAGAACTCCATCGGGCTGAACGGCGGCGTTTCCGGGATTGCCGGCAGCTTCGTGGGATTCAACTATTCCACCAACAACTTCCTGGGGCTGGGGGAAACGCTCTCCATCGAATCGCAGCTCGGCACGCGCATGCGCGACGTGAGCTTCGGGTTCACCGAGCCGTATTTCCTGGACCGGCCGCTGCAGCTCGGTTTCGTGGTCTACCTGCGGCGCTTCAATTTCGACCAGGGACGCGAGGCTTCCATCCTGGCGGGCCAGAACCTGATCCCGCTGTACAGCGCGCTGGGCACACAGAACCTGCTGAACTACGTGCAGAACAGCCACGGGTTTTCGCTTTCGGCCAGCTATCCGCTGCGCCACAGTTTCGCGCGCGTGGGCATCACCTACGGCTTCGACATTTCCAATGTGATCACCCAGACCACGGCCAGCCAGAATTACTTCCAGTTCATCAACTTCAGCGGGGTAGCCGGACCGAACTCGCTCAATGGCATCCGGACGAGCCACATTGTGCCGTCGTACACCTACAACACCGTCAATCATCCCATCAACCCCACCGGTGGGAAGAGCTTCTTCTTCTCCACGGATTTCGCGGGCAGCTTTCTGGGCGGCAACGTGAACACGGTGCGGCCGTCGATCGACGTGAAGTATTTCCACACGGCGCCGTGGCACAAGAGCCACGTTCTGGCCTTCCATACCCTGGCCTCGTTCCTGGCCGGTTACGGGGGCAAATACGCGCCGCCGTTCTCGCGCACCTTCATCGGCGGCGAACAGGACGTACGCGGGTTCGAAATCTGGGGCATCACCCCCATCGCGTTCATCCCCTCCAGCCAGAGCGTCAACGTGCTCAACGACGACGGCACGCCGCGCACGCAGAAAGTGATCAGCAACGGCGCCATTGTCTCTTCGCCGGTCACCACCACCGTGCCCACCTACCAGCTCATCACGCCGGGCGGCGACACCCAGGTGGTGGCCAACTTCGAGTACCGCATTCCCATCGTGCCGGGCACGGTTACCCTGGCGCCGTTTTTCGATGCCGGCCTGAACAAGATCCTGCTGCCCAACCAACTGACCACGGTTCCCAGCCACACCCTCGATTTGAACAACCAGTTTCCGCAAGCGGGGTTTGACGGCCGCGTGCGGATCGCGCCGGGCACACAGAAAATCAGGTCGTCGGCGGGCCTCGAGCTGCAGGTGATGCTGCCCGTGGTCCAGGCGCCGTTCCGTGTGTATTTTGCGTACAATCCTTCGATCGTGCGCGAGAATCTGCAGCCGCCGATCGTGGCCGACCGATCCTCCTTCCCCAACAACGCGACCTTTCTCAACTCGGTATTGAACTTCGGCCAGCCGTTCCCGTTCCTCGAGCGGCGGACCATGTTCCGCTTCACGATTGGCCGGACGTTCTGAAGCGCCGGCCCGCAATATGGTATATTTTCACACTTAGGAGAGTTTCCAGCTTGAAAAAGATTTTCGTTTTCCCCGTATTGGCCCTAGGAATGGCCGCCATGGCGCAGGCCCAGGCGACGGCGGCACCGGCCGCGGCGGCAGCGGCCCCCGCTCCGGCGGTAGCGCCTACCAAGATCGCCATCATCCAGATCCAACAGGCCATCCTCAGCACCGAAGAGGGCAAGGCTGCCGCCGCGGCGCTACAGGCCAAGATCGCACCCAAGAAGGCGGTTTTTGAGAAGTCCCAGGCCGAAATCCAGTCGCTCCAGGACCAGATGAAGAAGAGCAGCGCCACCATGAGCGACGACGCGCGGCTCAAGCTGCAGCGCGATATCGACGCCAAGGCCACCAAGCTGAAGCGCGACTCGGAGGATGCCCAGGCGGAACTCGACCAGGACGAAAACAAGATGATGCAGGAGTTGGGCAACAAGATCACCAGCGTCATCGGCCAGTACGCTTCGCAGAACGGCTACGCCGTGGTTCTGGACGTAAGCAATCCGCAGACGCCGGTATTCTGGGCGGCCTCCTCGATCGACATCACCGACGACATACGCAAGTTGTACGACCAGGCGTACCCGCCGAAACCCGCCGGCGCCGCCGCACCCAAGCCCGTGCCCTCGGCCAAGCCCACGCCACCCCCGGTGCCGCCGGCCAAGACGCCGCCCGCCACGCCGCCGGCCAAGAAGCAGTAGCACGAAGGCAAGGAGCCTGAGTGGGCTTTCTGTTCCTGGCAATCGCCCCGCTGCTGTCCGCGTTGGCGCAGGGCCAAGTCCCGCCTCTGGCTCCCACCGACGCCCCGCAGAGGGTTGCGGTCCTCCAAGCGCTTGAGCGGAAACAGCGCCAGGATGAGCGAAGAGATTCGCGCCGCGCTCCAAGTGGACCTCGACATGCGGCGTGGCGAACTGGCGGGCACCGCTGGATACCAGGATCTGGACGAGGACTATGAGATAGCGATGCGGGGAATCCCGGACCACCTGACAGTAGTCGTGGGCCGCTGCGCTACGCAGAAGGGTTACGGCTTGGTTCTGGATCTGGATGCAACTTATGTGATGCCGGCTGAGCCATGGGCGGCGCCACGGATCGATATTACGGAAGACATCGGCAAGCTCTATGACCGGATGTACCCTGGGAAGCGTTCCGGCGCGCCCACGCTCCCGGCAGCGCCGCCACAAGGCCCAGCGATACCGGACGGGGCCGCTGCCGCCCCTCAAGGCCAAAATCAAGGCTTCACCCAGTTGGATCGCTGAGCAGAAGCTGCAGGCTGAGATCCAATCGCTCACCGACCAACTGAACCGCGGCGGCGCTGCCCTGAGCAAGAAGGCCCGCGAGAAGCTGCGGCGGGAGCTCGATATCCAACGTCAGAAAATGGCGCCCGGATGCGGAGAGCACGAACTGGACCAAGGCCAAGCGAGAGCAATGCAGGAAATCGCAAACAAGCTAATTGCCGTTCTGGGCGAATACGCCAAAGAGCATGGCTACGGCGTTGTCCTGGACCTAGATGGAGCGTCCGCCGTTTGGGCAGCATCTTCCCCCAATATCGATATCACCGGCGACGTCCGCAAGCTGTACGACCAGAAATACCCGGTGCAGCCGGCCGCTGCCGCTCCGCCCGCGAAGTAGCAGTAGGCCCAGCGCGCCGCCTCCGCGACAATTGCGCGCGCCTTCACCCTGCACGCGTAAACGCGTGGCTGCGTCAGTATTATTCTGAGGTGTACAATCTAGGCAGGGGGGACCGTCCCATGAAAACTCTCGCCGGGTTCTGCTTCGCGCTGCTTCTCGCCGCCGGACTGTTCGCGCAACCGCGCGGTGGCGCCGTCAACAATGGACAACCGTTCGTACAGGGTAGCTTCGGCAGCGTGGTTCATCCCGCCGGAAACGGCGTGGCGCGGAGCTTCCCCAGCGTGGTCAATCCGGGTGGCGGCGGACCGCGTCTGATCGTCCCCAATGCGAATTTCAATACCAGGCCGGGGCAGAATTTCGAGCGGAGAAACTTCGGCCGCGGATCGAACCTCATTGGGATTCCCTATGCCTACCCGGTATACGTGGGCGGCGGCGGTTACGACAACTCGTACATGTCGCCGGATGCGGGCGCCATGCCGCCGCAACAGCAGCAGCCCAACGTCCTGGTGATCTACCCGCAGCAGCAGCAGGCCACACCGGTAATCATCACCCTGGCGCCGGACGGCCAATACACCACATCGTCCGGGCAGCCGAATCAGCCGGGCTTCTCTCCGCCGGGCGCCTACCAGCCGCCGGTGCGCCCGCAGGTGGAAGAAGAGCCGGCCTCCACCCTCGAACCCGCGCACTACCTGATCGCCTTCAAGGACCACACCATTTATTCCGCCGTGGCCTATTGGGTGGATCGCGACACGCTGCATTATTTCACGTCCGGCAACGTGCACAACCAGGTTTCGCTAGCGCTGGTGGATCGCGATCTGACCCTGCGCCTGAATAAGGAATCGGGCCTCGACGTCAAGCTGCCCGCGCCGGCGAAAGAGTAAGCGCACTATTCCCACTCGATGGTCCCGGGCGGCTTGTGCGTGAGATCGTAAAAGACGCCGGCGATTCCGTCCACGCGCAAGACTTCCGCGCTCATTTTCTCCAACAGCCCGGGCTCCATGGGAACGGAGCGGGCGGTCATGCCGTCCACCGAATCGACGGGCCGCAGCACCACCGAATCGGGGGCTGCGGCGGTGCCCAGCGGAATCAGGATCACCGGAAACTGCCAGACGCGGCGGTCATAATCGCTCTCCTGCGACAAGCGGCGCACGATGGCGTCGGCGCGGCGCAGCCGGGCCAGCCGCTCGGCAGTGAGGGAGCAGGCGCGCACCTGCAATTCCGCCAGGGGCGCGCGGGCCGCAACCTGCGCAATGACGCGGTTCACTCCGGAGAGACGGTTGACCAGGGCGGTGGCGCGGTCGTGATCGAGGGCGTCGATGGCCAGCACCGGCGCATAACTGCGGGAATCCCCCTGCACGCCCACCGACTGCACGGGGATGATGAGGCCTTCGGGCGAGGATCTGACGGGCGCGTCGAACTCCGAGCACAAACAGCGGATGGCCAGGCCCGGGCCGGGGAAGGGGTGGCGCTCCAGCAACTCGGCGGGCAGGCCCAGCTCGCGGCCCAACTCGCGCACTTCATCCTTATACAGCAGGTGCAGCGGTTCCACAATCCGCCCGCACGCGATCAGTTGCTGGATGCCGGCGACGCGGTTGTGATGGGTCTTGATGACCGCCGCCTTGGCGGTGCCGCCCGACTCGATGGTGTCGGGATAGATGGTGCCCTGGCCGAGGATCCACTGCTCGTCCAGCAGGCGGCGCGATTCGATCACCCGCTCCTGCACGCGCACAAACTCCTCGCCGATAATGTGGCGTTTCTGCTCGGGGTCGGTAACGCCCGCCAGCGCGCCGAGAAACTGTTCGCCCGCGTCTTCTACGGACACGCCCGGCATGCGGCGGGCGAAATCGGTATCGCCGTCGCGCATCAGCCCGGTATCGACATAGACGCCGCGCACGCGGTCCGCGCCCAGGGCCCGCGTGCAAAGGTGAAAGGCCACGCTCGAATCCACGCCGCCCGAGACGAAAAAGAACACGCTGCGGCCGGCCGCCGACTGGCGGATTTCCTCTTCGATCGCCGGCGCGCGGTGGCGCGGGTCCCAATCCGCCACACATCCGCAGACGCGGAAGACGAAGTTGGCCAGGTACTCGCGGCCGCGCGCCGTGTGCGCCACCTCGGGGTGAAACTGCACGCCGTACAGCTTGCGGGCGGGAGCGGCAATGGCGGCGACGGCGCAGGTGCCGGTGCGGCCCGCCACGGAAAAGCCGGGCGGCACGGCGCCCACCAGGTCGCGATGGCTCATCCAGATCTGCTGGCGCCCGGCCAGGCCGGCAAACAGCGGATCGGTGGTTTCGTCCAGCTCGAGCGTGGCCAGCCCGTACTCGCCCTTCTCGCCCTTACGTACTTCGCCGCCCAGCAGGTGGGCCATGATCTGCTGCCCATAGCAGATGCCCAGCACCGCCTGGCCGCCGGCGAAGATGGCCGGATCCACCGTGGGGCTGCCGGGCTCGTAAACGCTGTTGGGGCCGCCCGAGATGATCAGGCCGCGCGCGCCGGCCAACTCGGCGGCCGGTGTCTCGCTGGGGCGGACTTCGGCATACACGCCGAGGTCGCGGACTTTACGCGCTTCCAGGTGGCAGTATTGGCCGCCCGCGTCGAGGATGACGATCTGCGGAAGGGGGTTCAAGTCTTGATAGTAGCAGGGGCGGGCCGGCGCCCTGGGGACTACCGGTGCGCGGCCCCCACCGCGGGCCGCTGCGGCGCCATGCGCTCCACCACAATCTTTTTGGCGTTCTGGACCAGGGCTTCCGCCTTGGGCATGGCCTCCACCGCCTTCTCCACCTCGGGGTCGGTCATGATGAACATGCGGTCGCTCTCATCCTTGTTAAAAGCGTACACGTACATTTCTCGCGCCAGGTAGCGCTTGATCCAATCGTGATCGCGAGTGAATTCGGCTTCCGTGAAATTGTAGCCGTTCTTCAGCAGGTAGTCGTGCAGTTCCTCGAGCACCGCGGCATCCGGCATCCAACCCTTCATCAGGACCGGGCCGTGCGCGGCGAAATAGCTGCGCGAGAAGTTGAACAGCCCGCTGCGGTACAACGGCACTTCCAGGGAGTCCAAGGCGGGCGTCTTGTAGACTTCGTCGGGCGTGATCCCTCCGCCGCCGTAAACCGTGCGGCCGCTGTCGGTGGTCTTCACGTCCAGCGGGTTACGCGCGTCGTCGTCCTTGTGGAAGTAGTAGTCGTAGAACGACCGGTTGCTGTAGTCGCGCTGAATCAGGCGTCCGCTCGGGGTATAGAAGTGCGCCGTAGTCAGGGCCAGGCCGCTGTTCTCGGAAAGCGGGTAAACCGTCTGCACCAGGCCCTTGCCGAAGGTGGTTTCGCCCAGTATCCAGGCGCGATCGTGGTCCTGCAGCGCGCCCGAGACAATCTCCGCCGCCGAGGCCGACATGCGGTCCACCAGCACCACTATGGGATAGTCGCGCCCGTGGTTCCCATTGCGCGCGGCATACGATTTCTCGGGCGACGTGCGCCCGTGATGAGACACGATCAGCTCGCCCTTGTGGAGGAAATGGTCGGACACACTGACGGCTTCGTTCAGCACGCCGCCGGGGTTCTCGCGCAGATCGAGCACCAGCCCCCTCACGTTGCTCTCGCCCAGGCGTTTCAGAGTCTCGTCCATTTCGCGGCTGGTATTGTCCCCGAAGGCGAGAATCTTGAGGTAAGCAATGCCCGGCCTCACCCAGAAGGCATCCGGCACGCTCTTGCGCACGATCTCATCGCGCACCACCGAGACGGAGATGTAGTCCGGTGCGCCCTCTCGCGAAACCACGATCTTCACCGCGGTGCCGCGCGGTCCCTTGAGCAGGTCGGCAACCTCGGTGGTATTCAGGTTATCGGTGGGCTTCTCGTTGACCCAGACGATGATGTCGCCCGGCCGGAGGCCGGCCTTCCATGCCGGTGAACCGGGGAACGGCGCGGTCACCACGGTTTTGCCGTTGCGCGACGCCACCTCCATGCCCACTCCGAAATAGTGGCCCTGCTGGTCGTCCTTGAGAAGCCGGTAATCGTGCGGGTCGAAGAAATTGGAGTGCGGGTCCAGCGTGCGCAGCATGCCCGGAATGGCGCCCTTATAGATCGCCTTGCCGGGATTGATGGGGTCGGCCAGGTTCTGCTCCACCAAGGCATAAGCCTTGGTGAAGCTGTCCATATCCTTGGAAAAAGGGAGATCGCCGGTGGCTTCCGTCTCCGGCGTGGCGGCCGCCTGCACCCTGGGCCCATAAAAACCGCCCAGGATGGAACAACCCAAGACAATCAACGGCAAAACGAGCAGGGATCGCCTTCTCCAGGCCATGCGGAAAACCCGTCCTTATCGAGAGTATAACCTACCTGATGGATTAGACGCGGAAACTGCTGGAACGGCTACTAAATTCCAGTTCTCTAATTCGGTGACAGTTCTCTAATTCGGAAATGTGACTACGAGGCGGCCCCGGCCCCTGGCCCCCGATCCCCGGCCACCGGAGAGCCCTGTTCCCGATGGATGGCATCGAGCACCCCGTTCACAAACTGCACCGACTCCTCGCTCGAATACTTACGGGCCAGCTCCAGAGCTTCATCGATGGCGACGGCGGGGGGCGTGCCGCCGCGCGTCATTTCGTACACGGCCAGGCGGAGAATATTGCGGTCCACGGCGGGCATCCGTTCCATGCGCCAGTGCTCGGCGTGCTTCGATATTTGTTCGTCCACCTCGGCCACATGCTCCACGGTCCCTTGCACCAGGCGGGCGACGAAGGGGTCGCGCTCGGGATGTTCTTCGGAGTACAGGGTGTCGTAATAGGCGTCGATGGCATCGCCCACCGGCTGCCTGCGCGCGTCCCACAGGAAGAGAATCTGCAGGGCGCGCTGCCGGGACCTGGTGCGGGAAGGCATCTACGTAGCCTGCCGAAGGGTGCGCAACAGACTGGCCATCTCGATGGCGGTCATGGCGGCGTCGAAGCCCTTGTTGCCGCCCTTGGCGCCCGCCCGGTCGATAGCCTGCTCCAACGTATTGGTGGTCAGCACCCCAAAGGCCACCGGCACTCCGGTTTCGGCGGCCACGTGGGCCACGCCCTTGGCCACTTCCGCGGCCACATAGTCGAAGTGGGGAGTCTCGCCGCGTATGACCGCGCTCAGGCAGATGACGGCATCGTAGCGGTGCTGGCGGGCCAATTCGCCGGCGGCGAGCGGCACCTCCCAGGAGCCCGGCACCTTGACGATGTCGATCAGGTCCTGGCTGGCGCCGGTGCGCGTGAGGGCGTCCATGGCGCCCGCCAGCAGGCGCTCGGTAATGAAGCTGTTAAAGCGGCTCACCACGATGGCGAAGCGCATCCCCGCCGCCGCAAGCTGGCCTTCCAATACTCTCGACATGGTTTACTTTCCCGCGAAGGCCGCGCGCCTCTTTTCGAGAAACGCGCGCGTACCCTCGCGACAATCTTCGGTGGCCGCGCTGACGCCGAACGCGGCGGCTTCAAACTGCAATCCCTTTTCGAGCCCGGCGTCGAGTCCCACATCCACGGCTTCCATGGCCAGCGCCACCGCGAGCGGGGCATTCGCCAGCACCTTGCTCAGCCAGGCGCGGCACACGTTCAGAAGCTCGCTCTGCGGCGCCACGGCGTTGACCAGTCCAATGCGGTGCGCCTCCGCCGCCGTGACCGGCTCGCCTGAAAGCAGCATCTCGAGCGCGCGCCCGCGGCCCACCAGGCGCGGCAAGCGCTGCGTGCCGCCATAACCGGGGATGATGCCGAGCTTCACTTCCGGCTGTCCGAGGCGGGCGTTTTCCGACGCGATGCGCACCGTGGCGGCCATCGCCAACTCCAGACCGCCGCCCAGCGCGAAGCCGTTCACCGCGGCCACCGAAGGCTTGGGCAGCGTCTCGAGCCGCCGGAAGGCTTCCTGCCCGCGCAGCGCGTAGGCGCGGGCTTCCACCGGCGAGAGCGCCGCCAGCTCGCTTATATCGGCGCCGGCCACGAAGGCCTTTTCGCCGGCGCCGGTGACGATGGCGGCGCGAATCGCCCCATCGTTCGCGATGCGGTCGAAGGCATCTTTCAATTCCACAACCACGGCGCCCGAAAGCGCGTTCAACTTATCGGGCCGGTTGACGGTCACCAGCGCGATTCCGCTTTCGTCCGCCTCGAACAGGATGTGGCTATAGGACATCACCGATCAGTGTAGCAGTCCCCAATGAAAGAAAAAGACCTGAAACCGGCGACGGTGCGATACCAGCACGGCCTTGGTGGCCTTGGCCGATCCCCGGGTGGCTAGCGGACCGGCAGGAGCGTTACGCTCGCGGCGGTACACTCGCCGGCGCTCGCGCTACAGGCGCGTGGCGAGAGACTCTTGTCCAGGCAGACCCTGACCTCCTGGAGTTCGGCATCGTTGTAGCAGGACGTCCGGAAGGCGGTCTTGGGGAAGCTGGGATTCGCCGCCGCGACTTCCGACTCAATGTGGGCGGGGCTGGATTGCAGCTTCTGCGAGGGCTGATCCAGATCGGCCGGCAGAGCGATGGAATCGCGGGCCTTGCGGAGAGCGGCGAAGTACTCCTCGGCGCTTAAGCCGCTGCAGGTGCCGTGGGTGGTCCACTCGTGCTGAATCAGCTTCTCGGTGGGAACGTAGGGCAGCGTAGCCTGGATGACCGCCTGCGGAAGCGGACCAACGGGCTTGCAGTTCTCCTTCCCGCGCGAGGTTTCGTTTTGCGGCCAGAGCCCGTGCACGACGAAACCGACATGGCGTCCGGCGCCGCACTCCCGGGGGTCTTTGTCCCCTTGCGGCTGGTCGCAAAAGTCCGGTGCGAAGGAGAGGACCAGCAGGTAATACGAGAATTGGGGAGTGGCCGATGATTTCTTCTTGCGGGGTTTGGCATGCGCGATGCCGGAGAAGAGCAGGCCGGCCAGCAGGACGGCGGCGAAGAAGCGGCGAGGCGGGGTGGTCATGGGGATATTCTCTCGCATAGTGAGTGACACGAAGGCGGCCATCGTTTCACGGCACGGCGGTTGTTTATACTACGCACGATGGGAACGGGCCGCATATTCCTGAGCCACGCCGGAGCGGACACACAAGCGGCTCGCCAGTTCGCGGAGATACTCCGCCGCAACGATGTCGACGTCTGGTTCGACAAGGACGATCTGCAGCCCGGCGGCGACTGGCAGGCAACTCTCGAAGAGGCTATTGCGCAGGCTACCGGCATGATCGTGTATGTCGGAAGCTCGGGCGTCGAGGACTGGGTCGAGCGTGAGGTCCGTTACGGGCTGGTGCGCAATACGGACAATCGGGAAACGTTCCGATTCATTCCGGTGCTGGGCGAGGGAGCGAACCTCGCCGGCCTTCCGCCGTTTGTCCAGCAGCACCAGTGTGTCGATCTGCGCGACCGCGAGCGTGCCCCGGAACAGATCCGGCGGCTTGTCGAGGTTCTCCGGCAATCATCGTCCGAGACCGCGATCCCGGCGGGATACTGGACCGGGCACAGCCCGTTTCGCAGCCTCCGGAGCTTTGGTCCCGAGGATTCCTGGTTGTTCTTCGGGCGCGACGACGACACCGGCGAGTTGCTCAGCCGCCTGGGCCGCGCGCCCGCCTGGGCCGTGATTGGAAACTCGGGCAGCGGCAAGTCATCCCTCATTCAGGCCGGGCTGATTCCGGCGCTGCGGCGCGGGCGGTTTCGATCCGGCGGCAATTGGGTGGATTCGTGGCGGATCGCGGTTTTTCGTCCGCCTGCCGATCCTTTCGACTATCTGGCCGAGGTCCTGCCGGGACAACTGGCGGAGTTGAGTCTCAAGGATCGTGCGGAGTTCATAGGCTATTGCAAGGAGAAGCTGCCTGAGGGCGGAGGCGCGCTTCGCGACGTCATCGCCGCTCTCGTCAATCCCGCGGATCAGACGTTCCGGGGCACGCACATTCTTCTGGTCGCCGATCAGTTCGAGGAGCTGTTCACGCTCGTGCCCGGTCCGGCAACCCGAAGCCGCTATATCGATTCTCTTTTGGCCGCCGCGCGGTTGGATGGCGCGGTTCCCGTTCACCTGGTGCTGGGACTGCGGGCGGACTTCTACGCCAATTGCCTGGACCATCCGAACCTGAGCGCAGCGCTGGCAACCAACCTCTACAATGTGCCGGCCATGACTCATCTGCGGGAGGCAATTGAGAATCGCCTGGCGCTGGCGGGGGCGCGTGCGGAGCCCGGCTTGGTCGATTCGCTGCTCGCCGAAGCGGGCGCGGAACCCGGGAACCTGGCGCTGTTGGAACATGCCCTGGCGCAACTGTGGGAGAAGTGCGGCGGTTCCGGCGGCACGCTGACCGGCGGTGCGTACGCGGACATCGGCCGGCTGAAGGGCGCGCTCGGCAGACATGCCGACGAGGTCTATCACGACCTCGACGAGGACGACCAGCTCCTGGCGCAGAGGATCTTTCTCGAACTGGTGCAGCTTGGCGAGGGAGCCCAGGACACGCGCCGCCGGGTAGCCAAAGAGTCCCTGCTTCACCTGGGCGCCCGCGAGCAGGTGGAGCGGCTAATCGCGCATTTGGCGTCAAAGCTCTTGCTGGCCACCAGCGGCGAGGGACCGCAAGCGCCGAAAGAGAACTTCGTGGAGGTGTCGCACGAGGCGCTAATCCGCGAATGGCTGGCGCTGCGGAAATGGTTGGAAGACAACCGGGGAAGATCTCCGTCTCGGCCGCCGCATTCAGCAGGCCGCGGAAGAATGGCATGGGCTGGAAAGAGATCCTAGCGCCCTGATGCAAGGGATTCGGCTCAAGCGTGCCCAGGAGTGGCTGGAAAGACACCCAGAGGCACTTTCTTCGGTAAGCGACTTCCTCGACGCCAGCCGTCGCTGGGAGCAAGAGGCAGCGCAGAGGGAGCGCGAACGCCGGGACCGAGACGTGGAGTGGTCACGCGAACTGGCCGTGCAGTCCGTGACGCTGCCCAGAGACCAGCCTGCGGCCCTGGATCTTGCGATACGCGCCTGGCAGACAGCGAAGACAGCGGAGGCCAACCTCGCCGTGGCCCGCTCATTTCCCCAACTGCTGGCCCGGCTCGAAGGCCACACGGACCGCGTCTTGCGCGCGGCATTTTCGCCCGACGGCCTGCGCATCGTTACCGCCAGCATGGACCATACGGCGCGAGTTTGGAACGCAGCAAACGGCCAACTGCTGGCCGAGCTCGCAGGCCACAGGGACAGGGTCTCGCAGGCGGCGTTCTCGCCCGATGGCCAACGCATCGTCACCGCCAGCCGAGACCACACGGCAAGGGTATGGAACGCGGCCGACAGCCTCCTGCTGGCCAAGCTCGAAGGCCATACGGACATTGTCTGGCACGCGGAGTTCTCGCGCGACCGCCAACGGATACTCACGGCCAGCGAGGACCATACGGCGCGAGTTTGGAACGCGGCCAATGGCGAATTCCTGGCCAAGCTCGAAGGCCACACCGCCAGGGTTTGGCACGCGGCATTCTCGCCCGATGGGCAACGCATCGTGACCGCCAGCGGGGACAACACGGCAAGGGTATGGAACGCGGCCAACGGCTTCCCGCTGACCAAGCTCGAAGGCCATACGAACATTGTCTTGCACGCTGCTTTCTCGCCCGACGGCCAGTACATCGTGACCGCAAGCGTTGACAAGACGGCGCGAGTTTGGAACTCCGCCAACGGCGAATTCCTGGCCAAGCTCGAAGGCCACACCGCCAGAATTTTGCACGGGGCGTTCTCACCCGACAGCCAGAGCATCGTCACCGCGAGCGATGACAATACGGCGCGGGTGTGGAACGCGGCCGGCGGTCAACTGCTGGCCAGGCTCGAAGGCCACACGGACAGTGTAATGCATGCAGAGTTCTCGCCCGACAGCCAGCGCATCGTCACCGCCAGCGCGGACCATACGGCACGGGTGTGGAACGCGGCCACCGGCCAACTACTGGCCCAGATCGAAGGCCACACCGCCTATGTCGCGTACGCGGAGTTCTCCCCCTATGGCCAGTGCATCGTCACCGCCAGCGCGGACCATACGGCGCGATTATGGAGCACCGTCAGCGGCCAACTGCTGGCCCGGATCCAAGGCCACACGGGCAGTGTAATGCATGCAGAGTTCTCACCCGACGGCCAGCGCATCGTCACCGCCAGTGAGGACCATACCGCGCGAGTGTGGAACCCGGCTACCGGTCAACTGCTGGCCAGGATCGAGGGCCACACGGACAGTGTAATGCATGCAGAGTTCTCGCCCGAGAGCCAGCGCATCGTCACCGCCAGCGTGGACCATACGGCGCGGGTGTGGAACGCGGCCAACAGTCAACCGTTGTCTAAGCTCGAAGGTCACACGGACAATATCTGGCACGCGGCGTTTTCGCCCGACAGCCAGCGCATCGTCACCGCGAGTTGGGACCATACGGCGCGGGTCTGGCGCGCGGCCAACGGCGGCCTGCTGGCCACGCTCGAAGGCCACACGGCCCATGTCATGCACGCGGCATTCTCGCCCAACGGCCAGTCGATCGTCACCGCCAGCGACGACCATACGGCGCGAGTGTGGGACGCGGCCAGCGGCGAACTGCGGTTCAGACTCGAAGGTCACACCGCCGAGGTCGAGCACGCGGCCTTCTCGCCCGACGGCCAGCGCATAGTCACCGCGAGCGGCGACAAGACGGTGGGGGTGTGGAACGCGGCCAACGGCCAACTGCAGGCTAAGCTCGAAGGTCACATGCACAGGGTCGAACGGGCGGCGTTTTCGCCCGACAGCCAGCGCATCGTCACGGCCAGTTGGGACAATACGGCGCGGGTGTGGAGCGCGGCTGGCGGCCAACTGCTCGCCAGGATCGAGGGCCACACCGCCAGTGTCTGGAACGCGGCCTTCTCGTCCGACGGCCAGCGCATCGTCACCGCCAGCGGGGACAATACGGCGCGGGTGTGGGACGCCGCCACCGGCCACCTGCTGGCCCGGCTCGAAGGCCACAAGGACAGTGTCGTGCATGGGGAGTTCTCGCGCGACGGACGCATTCTCACTGCCAGCCGGGACGGTACCGCGCGGGTCTACCGTGTGCTCAAGCTTTCAGACCTTGCCGAACTGCTCGGCAAGTGACAGCAGGACGCCGCCCCCTTCATCGCGATATCCTGCATCTTGACTGATCGCGCCCAGCCTACCGGGCGGGCTCGCGGGCGCGCCTCGCACCACGCTAAACTATTGGAAGGGCGGCATTCATGGCCGGGATCACCAAGCCAATTACGGACCGGGAACGGACGGAACGCCAGGCTCGCGTAGCGCGGGCTGTGGCGTCCGTGCAACTGGAGGGCCTGGATCCGACCGAGGCAGCCAGAGCGGTCTTCAACCGGTATGTTGCCGGCGACCTAACGACCCAGCAGATGGCTTCGGAGATTCGAGCACTGAATGCCCGGCAGTTCGGACCCATACACGTATCCGGGGACTGATGTCCTCCGGAACATCCTCGACATCCGCGATCCCCAGCAACTTGCCGCTTTCGAGGCGAACGCGACAGTGGCCCGGCTCATTGAACTCGACGCGGCTCCCCTGGCAGGCCGGTTCGACGTAGCGCACATGAAGGCGATCCACCAGTACATCTTTCAGGACGTCTATCGTTGGGCCGGTGAATTCCGGACCGTCAACATCTCGAAGGGCGGCCATCTGTTCGGGGCCGCTGCTTTCGTCGGACCAGCCTTGCACGAGGTGCTGCGAAAGCTACCCGGAGAACAATGTCTGAAAGGGTCGGATTGCCGGATGTTCTCGACGCGCGCCGGCTTTTACATGGGAGAGCTCAACGCCATCCATCCATTCCGGGATGGCAACGGCCGGGCGCAACGCGAGTTCATTCGGGAACTGGCGGTGCAGGCCGGTTTCGTGATCGATTGGAGCCAAGTGACCCGCGACCAGATGACGGCGGCATCCCTTGAGAGCTTCAAGACCGGTGACAGTTCCGCAATGGCGGCATTAATCGAGCTAAGCCTGAAGTGATTGAGCCATTTGCCTTGTACCGGGAAAACTCTTGTCTTCGTCGCGCCATTCACGAGACCGAGGCCGAGGGGACAAGGCAAGTGCAAGCTCCGCAGGACGCCGCCCCCCGCATCGCGATATCCTGCTTCTTGACCTCTGCACTGGACCTTCCCCATGCGGCGGTGGCCTTTGGCGCGGCGCTGCTGGCGGGGGCCATCAACTCCGTGGCCGGGGGCGGAACGCTGGTGTCGTTTCCCGCGCTCATCTGGCTGGGGCTCGATTCGGTGACCGCCAACGCCACCAACACCGTGGCCATCTGGCCGGGGACGGTGGGCAGCGCTTGGGGGTACCGGCGGGAATTGGCCGGCGCCGAGTTGCGTTTTCTGGCGCTGATCGTGCCCAGCCTGGTGGGCGGGCTCGCCGGAGCGCTGCTGCTGCGCTGGACGCCGGCCGCCACCTTCGACCGCCTGGTGCCGTTTCTGATCCTCTCCGCGACGCTGTTGTTCATGGCGCAGGAGCCGCTGCAGCGCAAGCTGAAGACCGCCGGCGCCGGGGCGCACCACAGCGCGGGCTGGCTGGTGGGCGGCATGCTGTTCCAACTCGGCGTGGGCCTCTATGGCGGCTATTTCGGCGCGGGCATCGGCATCCTCATGTTAGCCGCGCTCAGCATCCTCGGGCTTTCGGACATACATGAGATGAACAGCCTCAAGGTGGTTCTCGGGGGCAGCGTGAACGGTATCGCGGCGGCGTACTTCATCTATGCGCGCATGGTCTACTGGCCGTATGTCGTGCTGATGGCGGTGGCGGCCATTGCGGGCGGATACGGGGCTGCGGGCGCGGCGCGCAAGGTGGGGCGCACGGCAGTGCGCCGCGTGGTGATCGCCATCGGGTTCGGGATGGCGCTTTCGCTGTTCATCAAGAAGTGAAATCAGGCGACCGGTTCCACCGGAATCCCCGCCCCGGCCAGGGCGGACTCCACTTCCGCGGGACGCAGGCGGGTGGCGTCGTATTCCACCATCAGGCCGTCGTGTGACGGGGCTACCTGTACCCTCTGGATGCCATAGAGGCTGTACGCATCCGAGATGCGGGCCATCATGGCGTCGTCCAGCGGCTTCTGCAAACGGAAACGGATCTGCACTCTGGTCATGGTCACCCGCCATTATAACGGTGCGCCGGAGAAATCCCCGCCGGGCAGATCGTTGAGGGAAGCACGGCATACCATTTAGTAATTCTGAATTGACAGCGTTTACACCTGATGATAGGCTCCTAACCGATAACGGTAAAGCCGCTCCGGTCCTGTTAACAAGAGTCTCCGGGCGACTGGTGTGTGAATCGGCGGTATCGGGGTGATCGCCGAAGGGGAACGTTTGCTTCAAGGGAGGGGTTATGTGGTTCTCAACGATTGGAATCCGTCTGTGGAAGCGGGCTGCCGTTGTGGCGGCGGTCCTGGCAATTTCTTGCGCGTTGACGCCCACGGCGCCGGCGCAGCAGGTGGCGGTGGCCGGAGTGGATGGTCACGTCAGCGACCCGAGCGGCCAGATGATTGCGGGCGCGCAGGTCAAAATGATCGAGATCGCGAGAGGGCAGGTGCACGCCACCACCACCGACATAACGGGCCTGTACACCCTGCCGCATCTGCCGGTGGGAGCGTACCGCCTGGAAGTCACGTCGCCCGGGTTTAAGGGATACGTGCAGAACGGCATCGAACTGCAGGTGGCCAGCAACATCGAAATCAACGTGGCCATGCAGATCGGAGCGGTGACCGAGAGCGTGCAGGTGACCGCCAGCGCGGCCATGGTGGAGACCAAGGAAAATTCCATCGCCCAGGTGATCGAGCAGCGCAAGATCGTGGAACTGCCGCTCAACGGCCGCAACCTGGTCCAGTTGCTGACCCTCACCGGCGCGGGCACCACCACGCCGGCCGGCGATTTGAGCGGCAGCAAGAACATGCTCGGGTCGCAGGCTTCCCTGACCTTCTCGGTGGCGGGCGGGCAGGCCAACAGCGTGAATTACCTGCTGGACGGCGGCGATAACAACGACGCCTTCAGCAACGTAAACCTGCCCGTGCCCTTCCCCGACGCGGTCGAGGAGTTCAACGTGCAGACCAACGCCGTACCGGCGCAATACGGTCTGCATCCCGGCGGGGTGGTGAATATCGTGACCAAGTCGGGAACCAACGCCCTGCACGGCGACGTCTTCGATTTTCTGCGCAACTACGAAATGAACGCGCACCAGAGGAACACGCCGGCGCGCGATTCGCTCAAGCGCAACCAGTTCGGCGGCGTGGTCGGCGGCAGGATTATCAAAGACAAGCTGTTCTTCTTCGGCGGGTACCAGGGCACGCGGCAGCGCAGCAATCCCACCGGCACCCAGGCGCACGTACCCACGGCGGCGGCCCTCGGCGGAGACTTCGGCGCGCTGGAAGGGGCGCTCTCGGCGGGCGGCTGCCTGGCGTCGGCGCGCGTGTTGAAGGACCCCGCCAACAACAACAACCCATTCCCCAATAACTTCATCTCCCCCACCCGGTTCGACTCCTCGGCCGCCAAGCTGGTGAAGAATTTCATTCCAGTCTCCGCGGACCCCTGCGGGCTGGTGTTCTTCGGGCAGCCGGCCAACAATCCGGACGACCAGTGGATCGGCCGCATCGACTACGCGCGCAGCGACAAGCACAATCTCTACGCCCGCTACTTCATTTACGACTACCTCGCCCAGACGTTCTTCGACGGCAAGAACGCGCTCACCACCGGACCCAATCCCGGCAACCAGCAGCGCTCGCAGACCATCACCCTGGGTGACAACTACACCTTCAGCCCGAGCACGACCAACTCCTTCCACGCCACCTTCGACCGCCGGCGCGACAACCGCGGCTCGGCGGCGAATCTGTTCGGTCCCAGCGACCTGGGCATCAACATGTTTCAGAATGTGCCCAACTACATCCAGCTCACCATCAGCAACTACTTCAACGTGGGCTGCGGCACCTGCGCGTCGGCGTACTTCGACATCAACACCTTCCAGCTCTCCGACGATGTCACGGTGATCCGCGGCAGGCACCAGTTGGGCTTCGGCGTCGACGGGCGCAAGAACCAGTTCAACTCCACCAACAACCAGCAGTCCAACGGGCAGATCACGTTTAACGGCAATACCACCGGCGACGCGCTGGCCGACCTGATGATCGGGCGCATGTCGAATTTCACCGACGGCAATGTGCTGTCGGATTACCTGCGGCAGACGGTCTTCGCCGCCTACGCGCAGGACACCTTCCGCGCCACCTCGCGGCTGACTCTCAATCTCGGCGTGCGCTGGGAGCCGTCGCTGCCCTCCTACGACAAGTACGGCCGCGGCAACCAGTTCTCCTATCCCGACTTCGTCGCCGGGGTACACAGTCAGAAATTCCCCAACGCGCCGGCGGGCCTGCTGTTCGACACCGATCCGCAGAACACGCACGGCAAGCAGTTCACGGCGTCGCACTGGGCCACCTTTTCGCCGCGCATCGGGCTGGTTTGGGACCCCAGGGGCGATGGCAAGCAGACCATTCGCACGGGATTCAGCCTGATCCACGATACGACCGAATTGTTCTACCCGGAGCGGTGGACCACCAACCCGCCGTACGCCTCGTCGATCTCGCAGACCAATCCGACCGCGCCGTTCTCCGATCCGTGGCGCGGTTTTCCGGGCGGCAACCCGTTCCCCGGCGCGGGCATCTTCCCGGTGGGCGGCGTGTATGTCAGCGTGCCGCCGGACTTACATCCCACTTACATGATGCAGTGGAATATCAGCTTCCAGCGGCAGCTCGCGCCGGACTGGCTGGCCACCGTCAACTACCTGGGCAACAAGACCACTCACCTGCTGGCGGGCAACGACATCAACCCGTCTCTCTTTATCCCCGGGAGTACGGCCTCCACTGCGGCACGCCGCATCACTTCTCTATTGAACCCGGCGCAGGGCCAGTTCTATAGCGGGATTGTACAGAGCGACGACGGCAACAATGCCAGCTACAACGCCATGCTGGTCTCGCTCAACCACCGCTTCGCGCACCACTTCACCTGGCTGGCGAATTTCACGTGGTCCCACTGCATTAGCTCGTTCGATTTCGTGGGCGAACTGGCGGGCCAGAACTATCAGAATCCGTTCAACCGGGCGGGTGAGCGGGGAAACTGCGGCTTCGACCGGCGGCGTGAGTTCAACTCTTCGCTGGTGGCCATCAGCCCCGGCTTGGGCGCCGGCTTCGCCCGCAAGCTCACGGCGGGCTGGGAGGTTTCACCGATCGTCAGCCTCTACGACGGCCAGCCCTTCACGCCCACCGATGGCGGGGTGGATAATTCGCTCAGCGCCCAACTCAACGACCGGCCCAACGTGGTGGCGACGGGCAGCGTATACCAGAACACCACCCAGGCATGGTTCAATCCCGCCGCTTTCGCCAAGCAGGCCACCGGCACGTTCGGCAACGCGGGACGATTCTCGCTGGTGGCGCCGGGCAGCATCAACTGGGACATGGCGCTCAGCCGCCAGTTCCATTACAAGGAACGCTATCAGTTGAGCGCGCGCGCGGACTTCTTCAACATCATGAACCACGCCAACTGGAATACGCCCACCAACAGCATCACCAGCGGGCAGTTCGGCCAAATCACCACGTTCGGCACGCCGCGCCTCATCCAGTTGGCGTTGAAGCTGAACTTCTGAAGAGCAGGGGCCGGGGGCTAGGGGCCGGGGAATGGTACCTCGCTTCGCTCGCGTCTTTTTCCAAACGCACGAGCGTAGCGAGCCGCCTTCCCCCAGCCCCTAGCCCCCAGCCCCTGTTCTCTTCAACTGGCCGCAGGCGGCGTAGATATCCAGGCCGCGCGGCTGGCGGATGAAGCACGGGAACGACCGCCGCAGGATCTGCTGAAAGCTCGCGACGCGCTGCGGGGCTGGAGTCTGGTATGGAATCTCCGGCCCGGGGTTCAGGGCGATGAGGTTCACCTTGCAGTTCAGCCGGGCCAGCAGTTTCACCACGCGGCGCGCGTCGGCATCGGAATCGTTCACGTCCTTCAGCAGCACGTATTCGAAGGTCAGCTTTTCCCAGGGCCGCAGGGGATATGCCTGGCAGGCCTCGACCAGGTCCCGCAGGTGATACTTGCGCGTGATGGGCATGAGCTCCTGCCGCATCTCCTCGGTAGAGGCATTCAACGAGACCGCCAGCTTGGGCCGCACCGGCTCGCGCCCCAGCTCCGCGATTTTGGGAATGATGCCCACGGTGGAAACCGTGATGCGCCGCGGCGAAAGCGCGAATCCGGCCGGGTCCAGCAGAATGCGCGTGGCTTTGACGACGTTGCCGAGGTTGAGTAGCGGCTCGCCCTGGCCCATCATCACGATGTTGAGGCGGCGGCCCGGTAAGTGGCCATGCTGGCGCGCCACCAGCAGCACTTGCCCCACGATCTCGCCCGCCGTCAGGCTGCGCTCCAGGCCCAGCAGCGCCGTCATGCAGAATTTGCAGTCGACCGGGCAGCCCACCTGGCTGGAGATGCAGATGGTGTCGCGCTCGCCCTCGGGCATGAATACGGTCTCCACCGTGCGGCCGTCGTCCAGGCGCAGCAGGTAACGCCGCGTGCCGTCCACCGATTCGTATTGGCGGGCGATTTCCGGCAGACCGATGCGATGCCGCGCCGACAGATCTTCGCGCAGGCGCGCGGGAATCGTCGAGATCTCGACGAGGTCCGACGCCTGGCCGCGATAGATGGCCCGATAGAGCTGGGTTGCGCGGTAGCCCGGTTCACCGGGGCCCAGAGCCACATGAAGGTCGGCCAGGTCCATGCCGACGAGCGGTAGGGACATTCTGATTTCAGTGTATGCTACTAAGGTAGGGTCCGGGCGCGTTCCGGCCCGCTCTGTCTGTTCCCTCATGACTTCACCCGTCAGTCCCGCGCGGGATATCGAAATGACCACGCTCGCCAACGGCGTTCGTGTCATCACCGAGGCGATGCCGCACGTGCGTTCGGTATCGGTGGGAGTCTGGATCGGCACCGGCTCGCGCCGCGAATCGCCCGAGCAGAACGGCCTCTCGCACTTCATCGAGCATATGCTGTTCAAGGGCACCACGCGGCGCTCGGCCGAGGACATTGCGCGCTCCGTGGATTCGATCGGCGGCAACCTGGACGCATTCACCGCCAAGGAACTGGTGTGCTACAACACCAAGGTGCTCGACCAGCACCTTTCCCTGGCCTTCGACGTTCTGGCGGACATGGTGCTGCACCCGCTGTTTCGCGAGGAGGACATCGAAAAGGAAAAGGGCGTGATCCTGGAAGAGATCAAGATGGAGGCCGACAGCCCGGATTACCTGGTGCACGAGATCTTCTCTTCCAACTTTTGGAAAGACCACTCGCTGGGGAAGCCGATTCTGGGCACGCGCGAAACCGTCAAGCGCTTTAACCGGGACGCGGTCCACAGCTATTACGCCGAGGTTTATGCGCCGGCGAACCTGCTGGTAACGGCCGCCGGCAACCTGACGCACGACCGCCTGGTGTCGCTCGTGCGCGAGCATTTCGAGATGCTTCCGCAGGGCCCGCCGGTGCCGGCGGACAACACTCCCAGCACGCACGCGCGCATCGCCCTGCGCAACAAGAAGGCGCTGGAGCAGGTGCATCTCTGTCTGGGCGTGCCCTCCTACCCGCTGCCCCACGAGGAGCGGTTCGCCTGCTACGTGCTCAACACGCTGCTGGGCGGCGGCATGAGTTCGCGCCTGTTTCAGAATATCCGCGAGCGCCAGGGCCTGGTCTACGCGGTTTTTTCGGAATTGAGCCCGTATCGCGACACCGGCTGCCTCTCGATTTATGCCGGCACCTCCATCGAATCGGCGCGGCAGGTGGTGGAATCGATCACCAAAGAGTTTCGCCAGCTCAAGGAGCAGCGCGTGAACGACGAGGAGCTGCGCCGCGCCAAGGACCACCTGAAGGGTTCGCTGATGCTCAGCCTGGAATCGACCGCCAGCCGCATGTCCAACCTGGCGCGCCAGGAGATGTACTTCGCCCACTTCTTCACCCTGGACGAGCTGGTGGAGAGCATCGAATCGGTGACCGCCGGCGACGTGCAGCGCATTGCGCAGACGTTTTTCGATCCCCGGCAGATCGCGCTGACGGTGCTCGGCAACCTGGAGAATTTCAAGATCGGGCGGGAAGACCTGGTCTGCTGAAGGGCCTGCTCCCCTGTTCGGCGGCACACCCTATTCACCGAATTAGAATGGCAGCATGGAACTGGGGCGGACTTTGATTGCGCTGGGAATCGTGCTGCTGGCCGCGGGGCTGCTGGTCACCTTTGCGGGACGGCTGCCCCTCAGGCTCGGCCGGCTGCCGGGGGACATCTACATCCATGGGAAGAACACCAGCTTCTATTTCCCGCTGACCACCTGCTTGCTGTTCAGCGGGCTGGCATCCCTGGTGCTGTGGCTGCTGCGAAGATAGCCGGTTACTTCAGGCGGCCCATTTTCTCGAACGGCCAGTAGACGAAGACGGCTTTGCCGTAGATGTCCTTGCGCGGGACACAACCCCAGGTCCGGCTGTCGCTCGAGGAGCTGCGGTGGTCGCCCAGAACAAAATACTCGCCCGGCTTGACCGTCACCTCCGGCATGCCGGACGGATCGCGATACTCGTCAGGCACGTAATCCTCCACCAGCATGCGGTCGTTCACGTAGACCTGGCCCTGGTCGATGCGCACCCGGTCGCCCGGCAGGCCGACGATGCGCTTGATGTACGACTTGGAGGTGTCCACCGGCCACCAGAACACCACCGTGTCGCCGCGCTGGATATCGCCCAGTCCGAAACGGTAGGTGAATTTGTTGATGAAGATGCGCTCCTGATCGGTGAGCGCCGGCATCATACTGGTGCCCTCCACCTTGACGGGCTGGTAGATGAAAACGATCAGCACTACCGCGATCAGCACCGAGAACGCCAGGTCGCGGAGCCAGGAAAGAGCCCCCCACACGCCCGCGCGGGCGGGCTCACTGGACGGCGCGGCGGGCGGCACGGCCACGGGGTCGAAATCCGGAGTGTCGTTCGGCTGCATCCCTGCTTCTGCCACTCATTATAGACGTTTCAATCGCCGGTTCGGTTCACGTTTCACTTCATCAGCTTATCCAGGACGGCCAGCGGCACGGCGCCCTCGGCCAGGGCGCGGTCGTGGAAGCCCGCCAGGCTGTAGGACGCGCCGGCGGCCTGTTTATAGGCGTCACGCACGCGTATCCACCCGCGCCAGCCCACAAAGTAGGCCGGCAACTGGCAGGACGAGAGCTTGGCCCGCTGCAGTTTCGCGCTAGCCTCCTCGTGTTCCTGGAAGGTCTGCTTTTCCATGAGACTGAGCGCCTCGTCATCGGTCATGTTGAGCATCTGCAGGCGCACGTCGAGAATCGTGTTGGCGATCACCCGCAGCTCCTCTTTGGCAAAGGTGAGCGCCATCTCGGGGGAGTGGCCGCCGAAGCCCTCGTCGAGCATCGCCTGGGTGGCGTACTGGCCCCAGCCTTCGATGTAAGGCCCGTTGCCGAAGACGGATCGCAGCAGGCGGCGCGTCGCGGGCTGTACGTTATTGGCGGCCTCCATTTGCACGTAGTGGCCCGGCATGGCCTCGTGAATGGTCAGTAGCTTGAGCTTGTAAAAATTGTACTCGCGTAGCTTGGATTCCACGCGCGCGGCGGGCCAGTCCGCGGGAATCGGCGTGACCCAATAGAACGCGCCCAGTTGCGGCTCGAGCGCCGGCGCCGGGCTGAAACCGCCCACCGCGTAAATGCCCCGCATGAACTCCGGGGTGGGAATCACCTGCAAGTTGGCGTGCGGCGGCAGCTTTAGCAGGCCCTTGCTCTCGACGAAAGCCCGCGCTTCAGCGAGATCCTGGCGGGCGTCGTCCATATACGATTCCCGCGTAGCATGGCGATCGGCGATCCTGGCCAGCACCTCGCCAATGATGCGGTTGTCGCGCTCGGCGCCGGAAAGCTCGGGGTGGTCCTTATGGGCCGGCGCCTGCGCACGATGCAGCGGCAGGGCTAGATCGAGCATACGGGCGCGGACCTGTGGCAGTTCGCGCTCGGCGCTCTGCAGCGTGGTGGAGGCGTCGACCCCGCTCTCGAGGGTGTAGCGGAATTTGCGCGCGTATATCTCACCCAGACGCCAGTCGGCGTCGGTGCGGCCGGCCAGGCTGTTGCGCAGATAATCCTGGAACTTGCGCATGGCCTGCAAGGCCGGTTGCGCGGCGCGCGCATAGGCGTCGCGCAGTTCGTCGGGCACCGCCATGCGGATGGTCTTGTCCACCAGGTCGATGTTGCCCTGGTTCTCCTCGAGGGCCACCTGCGTCCAGATCTCCGGCGAGGAGAGCAGGTTGTTGCCGGCCTGGTCCAGGAACAGAGACGTCTTTTGCAGCCGCGCCATGATATTGCGCATGCGCGCCGGCTTGGGCGCATACTCCAGAACGTAGGGGCTGAACAGCGCGTTGCCCAGCGCCTCCACGTAGATCGTGGGATTGTGCAGGTGGCTGTGAATCTCGTCCAGGTCCAGCAGGTTGAGCGCGATCTGGTCTTCCAGGATGGAGAGGTCGGCGCGGTCCTCGGCGGTGAGCCGGTCGCGATTCAGGCCGGCCAGCCGGCTGCGAAAATTCTCATAGAAGCGGCGCTGGCGGTCGAGATTCGCGGGACTCAAGTCGTCCAGCATGTCGTCCAGGTTCTGGTTCTTGTAACGGTGCAGACCCACGGCGGTGGCGGTAATGGGCGACCAGGCCAGCGTGCTGTAAACGAACTCCTCGGACAGCCGGGCGAACTGTTCCGAAGGGCTCCGGCTGCAGCCGGCGGAGATCAGCAGCAGAAGAAGCGGAAGAACGGCAGCGAGTCTCGCCATCGCTGCAATTGTAGCAACTGTCCGGTCACCGCCCTCCCTACACCCCTTTGCCCGATGCTTCTCCGCCCACGATCCAGCCGTCGGCGAGTTGGATGATGCGGTCACTGTAGGCCGCGTTGGCCTCCGAGTGCGTCACCTGCACGATGGTGGTGCCCTCGTCGTTGAGCTTCTTGAACAGCTCCATAATTTCCTTGCCCTGCGTGGAGTGCAGGTTGCCGGTCGGCTCGTCCGCCAGGATCAGTTTGGGATTGGCGATCACCGCGCGCGCCACGGCCACCAGTTGCTGCTGGCCGCCCGAGAGTTGGCTGGGGTAGAGATCGCGCTTGCCCACGATGTGGAACCGGTCGAGCGCGTCGCACACCATGGCGGCGCGCTCCGAGCCCTTTACATTGCGGTACGAAAGCGGGATGTCCGCCAGCAGCACGGCAATGGCCACAAAAGTGTAGACGTCGGCCGGCTTCACGCCGACGCAACCGTAGAATGGGGGCGTCGAAACTGTTGGTCCGCAATCGGACCTGCAATACCGTTTTGGGAGCTGCCGTCGAGCTGGCGGATACCAGCCTTAACGGCCCGCGGGAATTGCGCTGCCGGTAATCTCTCGTCTCTCAGAAGATCTCGCGAGACAAGCCTGCTGAATCGGCGTGCAATCGGCCGTTGCGATAATCTAAGAGAAGGAGCTATCCCATGAGCATCGAACTCTCGTGTGAAACCGAAGCGCGCCTCACCGGCGAGGCCCGGAGGCAAGGGATCTCCGTGAATGCTCTGCTGGGACGGCTGATGAGCGAGCACAGTGCAAGCGCGGGCACCGGCGCACGCGCAACGCCCGAATTGCCAGTCTGGCATCTCGGTGGGGTGGGATCTCTCCACCGCCGGGACATATACGACGATGTCCGTTGAGCCCGGAATTATCGATGCGAACGTTCTGGTCTATGCGATGGATGCGGACGCTCCGCAGCATGCGGCTTCGCGTGCCTTGCTCAATGCGGCTCGCGACCCGGCTACAACGCTTTATGTGACCTCGCAGGTGCTCTGCGAATTCTATTCCATTGTGACCAATGCGCGGCGGGTTCCCAAGCCCCGCCTTCCTGCCGACGCAATGGAAGCTATTTCCGGCCTGCTGGCTTTCCTTCATGTGCTGCCCATTCCGGTTCGCGCAGTGGAAGGATGGCTGGATTTGCTTCGGCGGCGCCCGGTGACCGGTGGAGATGTACTCGATTTGCAGCTTGTGGCGACCATGTTGGCCAATCGCGTTCTGCGAATCTACACCTTTAACGGCGCGGATTTCGAAGTCTTTCCGGAACTCGCGGTCGTAATACCGTAAGCTCAAGGTTCCCTTCAGCGCCGTTGCCTTCGGCGGCGGGATGCAACCCGCTGGACTGGCTGGAAGCGGCCATGTGGTTGTGTTGGAGAAGTGGTTTCAATGCAAAGCTACAGAGCGTCCCGCCCTCCCTACACCGCTTTGCCCGATGCTTCTCCGCCCACGATCCAGCCGTCGGCGAGTTGGATGATGCGGTCGCTGTAGGCCGCGTTGGCCTCCGAGTGCGTCACCTGCACGATGGTGGTGCCTTCGTCGTTGAGCTTCTTGAACAGCTCCATAATTTCCTTGCCCTGCGTGGAGTGCAGGTTGCCGGTGGGCTCGTCCGCCAGAATCAGTTTGGGATTGGCGATCACCGCGGGCGCCACGGCCACCAGTTGCTGCTGCCCGCCGGAGAGTTGGCTGGGGTAGAGATCGCGCTTGCCCACGATGTGGAACCGGTCGAGCGCGTCGCACACCATGGCGGCGCGCTCCGAGCCCTTTACATTGCGGTACGAAAGCGGGATATCCAGATTCTCGTAGACCGTCAGGTTGTCGATCAGGTGGTAGCTCTGGAACACAAAGCCGATGTATTTCTTGTTCAGCTCCACGCGGTCCTTCGGTTTCATGCGATGGACCGTATTGCCGAAGAACTCGAACTCGCCGGTCCAGGCGCCGTCCAGCATGCCGAGAATGCTCAGGAGCGTGGATTTGCCGGCCCCGGAAGGGCCCATGACGGTGACGAATTCGCCCTCCCTGATTTCCCCGCCTGCTGGTCCATTCGGTGATCGAACTGCCGCCGGGGACGGTGGAGCGCACGGGCACCAGGGGTGGGGGACGAAGCGGTCATGGAGAAGATAGAGTAAAGCCCGGGCGTTGCTCTCTTGAGGCCGGCATGGCAACGCTTCCCAGATCGCCGTTTTGGCACCTGCGTGTGGCTCCTGTGCTTTGCCGGACCATGGCGCGTTTATGGGGAGTGATCGAGTCGTTCCGCGCTTGTCGCCCCGGCCCCTTTCTCCGAGTAGCGCGTCATCCGGCCGCAACCAGTAAACACTACCCGACTGCCGGAGGGTCATCAAACGCAAAGGATCGTGCGATCCCGAAATCGGCCGTGTCGGCTACTCGTGCTGCAGCGCTTTGCTGGGGTTGATGCGGATGGCGCGGCGTCCCGGCGCTAGGATTGACAGGGATACGACCGCGGCGAAAAACGCTATGGCTATGAAGTATGTGAGCGGGTCGAAAACTTTCAGCCCGGCCATTGCAGGGAGTCCGCTCCGAAGGACTGTGGCCACAGCCGACCCGCCAGTGGCGCCGCAGACGAAACCGATGGCGATGGGGCGGCTCATCGGCGACAGTATGGCGGCTACCACCTGGCCGGCACGCGCCCCCAGCGCAATGCGCAAGCCGATCTCGCGTTCGCGCTGCGCCACCGTGTAGCCCGCCAGGCCGGCCAGTCCGATGGCTGAGAGCAGGATCGCCACGGTACCCAGAATCGTAATCACAATGAGCGCGCGGGCAACGTTTGCCACTTCGTGGTCATATGTGTCCGTCACCACCTGCACCGCGGGCTGCTGACGCCCGTCGAGAGTACGAGCGGTGTCCTGGAGGCCTCGGACGGAATCGTGCGGGCTGCCTGAAACGCGCAGCAGCAAGATCGACTCAGGCGCGTCGCCCGGCAATTGTGCCAGGTAGAACTCCAGGAGCGAGGGATTGCCCACGGTGGTGGTCGACGCGTTGCGAATCACGCCAATGACCGTGGGGCCGTGAGCATCCCAGGGGAGGGATTTGCCGAGGGCATCCCGGTCCGGCCACAGAACCCGCTCCATACCTTCGCTGATCATCGCCACTCCCTCTTCGCCCGGCCGGAAGTTACGCCCGCGCAGCAGGCGCATCCCCATGGTGTTCAGGAATTGCCCATCCACGTGATTGCCGGAGAACTGGCGCCCTACCCAGTTGGCCCCCATGTGGGCGTCGCCCCAGGGCGCCAGCCAGACCTGGGATGCCGCTTTCACGTCCGGCAGCTCAACGGCGCGCACGCGGAGCAGGTCGAGATAAGCCTGCGCGGCTGGTCCGCCATAGCCGTGGGCTTTCAGGCCCGGCGAGACCCAGACCAGATGGCGATAGTCGAAGCCCGGATCGGCGCGGCCAAGCCGCTGCAGGGCGCCGGCCATGAAACTGGAGACGACCAGCAGCAGACAGCTCGCCGCCACCTGTGCCGCCAGGAATATCTTACGGGCGCGGCCGGCACGAGGCACCAGGCTGGTAAGGCGGAGAGCCGGCGGCAGCCCAAAGACCGACGCCGCCAACAGCGCGACGCCGAATGTCGCGGCGAGCACGCGCCAATCCGGGAGAATACTGGAATCCGACTTGTTCTGCAATTGAATTACCTTCAGGACGATGGTGCTGAGGAGCAGCCCGCAAAGACCGCTTAGTGCCGCGAGCATTAGCGATTCGGTAAACAACTGGCGCACCACACGGGCGCGGCCTGCGCCCAAGGCCATGCGGATCTGAATCTCGCGTTCGCGCGTCACACCGCGCGCCAGCACGAGCGTACCGAGATTGGCGCAGGCCGCGACCAGCAGCATCATCACCAGGACTGCGGCGGTTAGCGCGATTTGGAATTCATTGCTGTTCTTGTCGAGCTGGAGAACTGGGCGCGCATCCAGATACTCGCCCGGTTGCACGTGGTCAGGCCGAAGCTTACTCAGCGTGGCGGCCAGCGCGAGGGTCTCCTGTTCCGCCGCCTTCGGAGACACACCGGTTTTGAGCCGGGCATACACATCGAGCGCGGAGTTCCAGTCGGTGAGGAGTGTGCTGCCTTCGATTGCGTACGCCTGCCGGACGAGCGGCATCCAGACTTCGACTCTGGTATTGGCGGAACGCGGCATCACTCCCACAACACGCAGCAGCTTGCCGTTCACACGGATTTTTTGGCCGATGATTGCCGGACTCCCGCCAAGCCGACGCTGCCAGAACAACTCGCCGACGAGCGCCACTGGATCGGCCCCGGGACGCTCATCCTCGGCAGTCAAAAGGCGTCCTACTGGGGGAGAGATTCCGAATTCGGGGAGTAGTTCGAAGTCGCGAATCCCAGCTGGATCTGTTCCGGCGCACGGCCGGCCACGACCTCGCCGAAGACTGCCTGATTGAGCTCTGAGACACCGATGACGGGGATGCCCGGTAGATCGTAGAAAGTAGCGACTCTCCGCTCAAAGCCTTTTGATAGGCTGAGAGCAAATTTCTTTGCAGAGAAAAAGGAGAGTCGCCATGAAGAAACCATATCAGATTGAATCGCAACAAGCAGTGAAGCGGCTGGAGCGAATGGCCGCCGAGGGGAACCCTGCCGTGCAGTTGGTGTTGCCGATGGTGGAGACGTTGGG
>JAIQEX010000209.1 GCA_020073615.1 Terriglobia bacterium | reverse complement strand
CGAAAAGTCACCGCTACGACGTTACCCCGGCGGGCCTGCGCATTGCCCTGTTCTTCACGCGAACCTACGCGCGCCTGTTGCGTCCAAAACTCGCTCAAATCATGCCCGCTGGTCCACCCGGAGACTCTCCTCTCCGGGCCGCCTTCGATCGTCTCCAGACGGAGATTGACCGCTGCTGCAAGGAGGAAAAACTCGTCGCCTGAAAACTTGACTCATTTACATTACAATCTCTTGGGTAAGGACTCTAGCGGGGCGCCGCGCGCCAAAGGAGCCGGTCGGTGCGGGCAGAGGACCAGAACGTTGCAGACAGCTCCGTGTTCTCCGAATGACGCCCCAACTGGAGCTTGGAAGGCGCGATGCCACTCGTCGGGAGCAATCAGGCAAGGTCGGCTCGCTCCGTGGGGAAACGTCCCGTCTGTCCCTATGCTGCCCAGCGGACTCGGGACAAGCGGACTTGGGACCCGTGCATCGGACCGGAATTTCCGATCACTGCCGTCCAAAACAGCCAGAGAAATAGTGGCCCGTGTTGAAAACGGGGGCTTTGCTTCACGGGAAGGACGATTTTAAGGTTGAGGTCTATCCCTGTAAGTTAGCCGCCTCCTGTCCAAGAACGCGGCCGTCCGAATAGGCGGGTCTGATACTGCGATAGTGTTGGGCCGGGCCAGACGCCAATCGATGACCAATCCACTGCTCACTCACCCTGCCTGGAGTATTGTTCCGTGTTTCCACTTTGCCTGTCCTAATCAGACCAGGTTCAAGGTAAGCTGTTCTGCCAACGGGACCAGAGGCGGCGTGCCCATGGGGCCATCCAGCCACCGGCGCAGATCCCGGTACGTGAACAGGTTCATGCGCAGCATGGAAGCCAGAACAGAGAAGGACCACTTCGCCTTGGAGAGGTGGTACAGCCATTTCAACAACAGCATGGCGATCAGCGCCGTCCAAATCTGAATGAGCAGGGCATTCTGGCTGGTGCCCACAAAACTCTTCACCTTCAGATTTTGTTTGAGCGCCTTGAAAAACAATTCGATTTCCCAGCGGTCTTTGTAGATGGCGGCGATGGTTGTGGGTCCGAAGTGTAGAAGATTGGTCAATAGAACAATCTCCCGCTGGTTGATCTCGTCCCACACCACCACGCGCCGCAGCACATGGGGGCAGTGCTTGGTGGCTTGCGCGCCGGTGAAGCGGATGATTTCATCGGCCAGAATGTTGCGTGGCAGCGGACCCATGGCGGATTCCACTACCTCAAAGGCGGCGTTCTCTTTCAGGCGCGTCACGAAGAACACCTCGCGGTCGGTCCACTTGGCGAACAGCGCGTAGTCGTTATAGCCCCTGTCGATGGCCACAATGGAACCGGCGTTGAGATCCAGGGTCTGCGCGACACGGACATCGCTTTTCTTGGCCTCGGTAAGGAGAACATAGGACGGCAGGTAGTCGTCGTGGTCCAACAGGACATGCGCCTTCACGCCCCCTTTGGCCCGGCGGAACTTGGCCCAGGGGAACAGGTCCAGGCACAGCGAGATGGTGGTGGAGTCCATCGACAACAGTCTGTTCTTGAACCGGAACTTGGCCTTGCGGGCGCCCATGCCTTGTTGTTCACGGAAGCGGTTCAGCGAGGTGTAGAACAAGTCTTCGAAGAGCGCCGCCGGGCGATGCTCGTTGGCATAGGACAGGGTGGATTTGTTGGGTGCGTTGGCGATGCCGAGATGCACTAGTTTGCCTTCACTGCAAGCCAACCCATTGCAGATCTCGCGCAGCGAATCAGCGTGAGCCAACTGGCAGAACGTCATGGCCACGAACTGCGTCCAGCAGGCAAAGCCTTTGGCGGCGCGTTCGGCCAAGTGCTTCTTGACCAGCGAGGCGAACTCCGCCCTGGGAAAATGTTGCAGAAGTTGATTGAACAAGCTGGCCGCTTGTACCATAAACAATGCCCTCCTTGAGGCGAGTGATGGAACCGAGATGAGCATCTGGTTCACCCACTACGTTGACAGGAGGGCCACCCTCACCGCAAGTCAGCGAAAACGTGGACGCGGCGCACGGCGTGTAATAGTTCCTGAGTGACTAGATAAGTCACTCAGAGTAACTCGTGTCTTGGACACAAGTGATTTCCGATAGAATATTGTCGCAAGCTCCGGATGACAACGTACATCACTGTCGATGGTGACGCAGTCAGAGATCTGCGCACAACCAAAGGCCTCTCGCAAACAGAGCTCTCAGCCGCTGCTAGCATCAGCTTGGCCACTGTTCGTCGAATTGAACAGGGCCAATCAGTGAGGCAGGCGAGCGTCGAAGCAGTAGCAGCATATCTAGGCACGTCCGTTGACGCTCTCTTGCACGTGACCACAGACGCCCGAGCCGACAGCGGACACCGCGTTGGCGTCTTTCTCCGCCGATCTTTAACATTCGCACGTGGCGTGTGGAACGATCCTGTGTTTAGCAAGGTCATCGCTCAGGTCCTCTACGCCGCTGGAGCCGCGCTGATCGGGCTGGGTGCATATCAGTACTTCACGTCAAAACGAACTCACCCCTCCACCATGTGGTCGAGCGGCCCTCTAATAGAAATGAATCGGCAGCGGTACGAGGAGATAGCCGAACGCCAACGAAACGCTGGGAAGAACGCAGTTAAGCTGTCGAGCCCTGATCTATGGGACTCACTTACCTCACCGTTGTCGATTGTTGGAACCGCACACAGCGAAGACGGCATGCCATTGCGCCAAGATATCATTTTCAAGCTGATCGACGGATATGGTAACGAAATAGCACATGCAGGTGCTCGATCCAAAGGTAAGTTCTGGCCGAAAGCGCCCACACCCTTCAATGTTTCCATACCGTTCCGTCCGACCACCCGCCGGGCAGTGCTAACGCTCGATCTCGAATACGAGCTCTCCACGCCGATCACAGGGGGTATTTTCTATTTCCACCGTCAGTCGCCTGTTAACGTAGAAAACGGATCAGAGGAGCCCGATCGCCCGGACTACATCCGTGAAATACTCGTTGATCCAGCGTGGTTCCCACAACCGTACTATCCTGGCTTAATCGACTTGTGGCCTGATCACATCGGATCTAGCGGGTCCGCGCGCCTGTTCAGGTTCATCTTCGACGACGTTAACGACATCTCTACAGCGGACCGCTTCAGCCGCGACAGCTTACGTGGCGAGGAGCGGCTCGTTTTGCTGGCGTTAGCCAAGCTTGGTGGCGCGGCGAACGATTTCGGCCGACTGGAACAAGCAGCTCAGGCCCTTTACCGCCGTGAATTCCCGTTCACGTTTTATCATTGCAAGGCCAAAACCGGGCGGCTAACCAAAGAACAGGAGACGCTTAACTTTATCGTCCCGCCAAAATGGCGGTCGGTCATTCCGGGCCTAATCTCACGGAAAGTGCTACTTGAGCGCGAAGGTCCGTTGGAAGTTATTACTTTTTGGCGTCCTGCCCATGATGCCGCTGTGTCGCTGGCGCAACCATATTTGGCCAAGGCTCGCGCAGCGCTCTCGATGCATTAGATGGGTAGGTACGACTAAACTGTGCTTTCATGCCTTGGGAGGCCTCAAGAGTTTCGACCGACACCTGCCCGCAGGCTGCCGATTCGGGCTACACCCGTGCTTCGTAGCCCGTTGTGGCTCGGCTTGGCTCCGTTAAGAATGTCGGGAAGATGTTGGAACCGAAATCCGGGGAACTGCTGGCACTTCCAGGCGCGTCCGTGAACGCTAAATCCTGTATCTACAACCTATTCGCAATTTCCCAAGCTGGTCGTCATGGCTCCCCGTTCGGATAGGTAATGACAAACGCGCTAGGCTCCTGAAAAAACGGCGAGTTGGCAGCAGGCAGCGAGATCACTCCCGATAAATCCCGGTCACGTCAACTGTACGTCGCGCCGAACCTGGCCACGCTTACGTCGGCGAATTTGGGGGTTGCGTAGCCTGTCACCGAAATAGCAGGATAACAGCATGGTGGCTGTGGCCCTTACCATCGCCGGGTCGGACCCTAGCGGGGGCGCGGGGATTCAGGCGGATCTCAAAACGTTCCATCAGTTCGGCGTGTATGGGGAGGCGGTCATTACTTTGCTGACGGTACAGAACAGCGTGCGCGTGTCGCGGGTGGTGGTCATGCCGCCGGACCTGATCCTGGAGCAGATCGCGGCGGTGATCGAGGATATCCCTCCAGGGGCGGCCAAGACCGGCGCGCTGGGGTCGGCGGAGGTGGTGGAAGCGGTGGCCCGCGCGGCGGCGGGATTCCGGTTTCCGCTGGTGGTGGACCCGGTCATGGTCAGCAAGCACGGGCTGCGCCTGCTTCCGGAGCAGGCCGTGCGTGCCATGGGCGAACTGATGGCGCACGCCGCGCTGGTGACGCCCAACGTGCCGGAGGCCGAGGCGCTGACCGGCGTCGAAATCCACAGCCGCGACGATATGCGCCGCGCCGCGCGCCGTCTGAGCGAGATGGGAGCGCGCGCGGTGCTGATCAAAGGCGGGCACCTGGAGGGCGACGAGGCCTGCGACCTGCTGCTCGAGGGCGCCCAGTGGCGCGAGTTTCCCGCTGCGCGCATCGCCACGCGGCATACCCACGGCACGGGCTGCACCTATTCGGCGGCCATCACCGCGGGGCTGGCGCGCGGGCGGACGCTGGGCGATGCCGTGGCCGGCGCCAAGCGTTTCATCCACGAAGCCATACGGACCAATCCCGGCCTGGGGAGCGGCACGGGACCGGTCAACCATCATGCGGAGGTGCGATGAAGTTCAGGGAGTTGTTGATCGCCGCCATCCAGCGCTCGGAAATCCCGCTGCGCTTCGAACCGGGCGCCGAGGAGGCCGTGGCCGCGCCGGTCATGGAAACGTTGCACAACTGGATCGCCGGGCACCTTCCCGAGGAGGAGGGTTCGGAATTCGATGCCGGCTATCGCGCGCTGGCCGTGCAGTTGCTGGCCGAGCTGGACGGCTCGGCCGGTCTTCCGGAATGAGACTCCGCGGTGAGTTGGATCTCCGGACTGAGGCCTCTGGCCTCGCGAGTCCTCAGTCGGTGCCGCTCACCCCATCGGAGATGCGCGCTTCGTCCGGGATCTCCAGGGTGACCGTGGTTCCCTCTCCGGGAGTCCCGCGAATATCGATCCTCCCGCCGAACGACAGTGCCCGCTCCCGCATTCCCAGAATTCCCAGAGACCCGGTGCTTGCTATCTCCCCGGCGGCGCTGATGCCCCGGCCGTTGTCGCGGACCTCGAGAACCAGATTGCGGCCCTCCTGACGCAGGCTCAAGTGGATTTCCGACGCTTGTGCGTGCTGCTCGACGTTGGCCAGGGTTTGCTCGAAAATCCGGAAGACCGCCATGGCCACCTTGGGATCCATTCGCGTCCCTTCCGCCAATTCGGAGACCACCGGAATCCCGGTCCGCGACGCGAACTCGTGGGCATGCCACTCCAGGGCCGCCGCCAGCCCCATGTTGTCCAGCAGGCTGGGCCGCAGCTCGGCCGAGAGTCTGGCCGAAGACTCGATGGTCGAAGCCAGCAGCTCGGTCACCGCCTTGAGCCGTTCGGCCACGGCGCCGGGCTCGGCGCCTTCGGAAATTCGGGTGGTCATCACCGACAGTTGCAGCTCGAGGGCGGTCAACAGTTGCGCCAGGTCGTGAAGCTCGCGGGAGGTGAGCGCCCGCTCCTGTTCGCGCGCGGCTTGGAGCCGGGCGGCCAGGCCGCGCAATTGCTGGCGCGACTGCCGGAGCCGTTCCTCATTGTGCTTGCGGTCGGTGACGTCGACCGCGGTACCCAGGATTCCCACCACCTGGCCGGCGGCGTTGCGGAAGGGCTCGACCATCAGATCCATGATGCGCGGCTGTCCCTGGCTGGTGAGCGTCACTTCCTGGCGCGCTCCCCTGCCGGTCGCCAGCACGCCCCATTTGAGTTGCGTAAGTTGCGCGGCTTCGACCGGTGGGAACAGATCCGCGTCCACCTTGTGCAACAGGGAAACGCTTCGATGCTCGGGAAACGGGTTATAGACCCACAAATAGCGCAGCGCCGCATCCTGATGGAAAACCATGACCGGAGAGTTCCGCAGGGCGATGCGAAAGAGCTCTTCGCGAGCCTGAATGGCCTCCAGGGAGCGCATCAGGCCGGAGTGAGCGGCGGTGAAGTTTTTCACCAGCCAGACGATGAGCGATGCCGTGGCGATGAAGGACAGTTCCCGAAAGAAGACGGACCAACTGAGCAAGGCTAGCGGAAAGAAGAGGTACAACATCGACGCGGCGGAAAGCGCGGTGCTCAACACCCCCGCGCGCACTCCCCAGCCCCACGTACAAAGGGCGATGGCGCCGAGAAACAGCGGCGAGAAATCCGGCTCGATGAACGGTTCCAGAACCAGCGAGAGCAGGAACGCGCCGGCAGTGACCAACAGCACCCGGACGCACCACCAGGACCCCCCCATCAGCGTGCCGCACAATCGGCGTATCTTTGCGAAGAACAAGCGGACTCCGGTGAAACTCGTCGTGCCACAGCGATGCCCCTGAGGGCAAACGAAGAACCAGGGAATGACGAGTTGTCAGCCCCTCAAGTAAAGCACTTCGGCTCCGCGGAAAGATTTGCAAAGGGTAAAACTTTGGTAAACCGGCCCAGGAGGCTCAAGGTCTTACACGAGTACCGGGTACAACCCTTCGGGGGTAGTCTGGATACGAAGATACCCAGGATCACAATACGGCTCAGTCCGTGTCCGGCGGGCGGTATTAGAATAGGACACTGCTGTCCAAGACAGGACAGTCGTGGGTAGGCGGCTGCTGAAAACAGGCGAGTTGTGGGACGGGATTGAGCAGTTTCAGGATGAGGTCTCCGTGTCTGTGCTATCCGGGCCTGTCCAAATCATCCGAGGGTCAGCGTAAGTTGCTCGGGCGCCGGGACCAGTGGCGGCGTTTCCATCGGCTCGTGAAGCCACTTACTCAAGTCCCGGTAGGTGAAGAGGTTGAGGCGGAGCATTGACGCCAGAACGGACAAGGACCAACTGGCCTTGGAGAGATGATGCAGCCATTTGAACAAGAGTAGTGCGATCAGGGCTGTCCAAATCTTGATGCGGAGCGCGTTCTCACTGGTGCCGACGAAGGTCTTGACGGTCAGGTTCTGCTTCAGAGCCTTGAAGAACTGAACGACATACTGCCCATCAACAACGGTTTTCTGAAATCACGATCTATTACCCGTTCCATCCCTTGCGTACACACAGTCTGCCAGTAGTCAGAGTGTACGATTCTCACGATGAGGTCTACTATGTTTTGCGGCGGGCCGATGGCACGCCAGTGGCGGTGCCGGCCTGGATGACTCGCCCCGAGGCCGCGCACGCGAAGATT
>JAIQEX010000056.1 GCA_020073615.1 Terriglobia bacterium | reverse complement strand
CCCGGTATATGGAACCCGAACTTCCCCTGCAACCCGCCGCCCGGCGTTTCCCACTTGTCTACGGCCTGCCACTGCTGCTTCACGAAAAAGCTGTGAACGATCGAACTGGCGGTGACCGCGATCGTGACACTGACGTAGTCGTTGGTCTTGATGGAATGCGGGCTCTTGACGGGGTCGCCTTTCTTGCCATTGACGACCTGGGTCCGGACGAGGTTCTTGTCCTCCAACTGGAACAGGTCGTAATTCCTGGCGTCCCGGTAGTTCACCACCCATTCCAGGCGCTTGCCCTTTATCAGGATTGCCGTGAAGGCGTACGCGCCGGCCGCCGGGCCGATGGGCGCCACCACGAACTCGCCGCCACGACTCACCCACAGCTTGCCCGCGCGCGTCCAACCCGGCACGCCCGGAGTGGCACCACCGGCCTTCGCCCACTCCTCCATGCTGAATGCGGCTGACGCCTTGACCTGCACCGGCGTTCTCTCCACGCGCTTCAGGGCGAGCGTCGCCGTGGCGCCGCGGCCCGCCACCACGGTCACTGCCGTGGCGTCGCCCTGGTACTGCGGCGCCGATGCGGTCACCCGGTAGGTGCCCTCCGGCAGGCTCAGCGCCATCTCCGGGACGGCGCGCTCCTGCGCTTCGCCCTCGCGCAGCAGGCGGATCTGCAGACCTTCAATGCCCGCCGGAGTCACCTCGATCTTGAGGCTGCCCAGCGCGGTCTGCAACGCGCCTTCCACCGTAATGGACTTGCCCGGCTCGAAGACATACTCTCCTGGCAGCGGCCTGAAGCCGTCTTTCTTGAGGACCACCGTGTGCTTGCCCGGCTCGATGTTGGCCGACGTAAAGGCGCCATCCCGCGCGCTGCCGGCCAGTGCGCCGTCCAGCCACACCTCCGATCCCGGCGGCGCGCCGCGGACTTCGAGCGTGGCCTTGGCCGGAACCAGTTGGAAGGTCAGTTGCGCTTCTTCGCCGCGGCGCACGTCCACGGGCTGGTCCGCCGCCCAAAGCCCCGGTTTTTCGACGCGCACGGTGTACTGTTTCGGTGCCAGGAACAGCAGCAGGCGTCCGCGCATCGTGGTTCGCCTGTATTTCTGCCCGTTCAAGTAAACGGCCACATCGTCGTCGCCTGTATGGATGACCAGCCACCCCACGTTGCGCTCCGTGAACAGCCACGCGACGATCCCCGAAGTAGCGGACGTTTCGAACGGAATCTTGCGCGTCAACCGGTTGATCGTGATCTGGAGTTCGTGGTTGCCTGGCGCCAAGTCCCTGAGTTCCAGGCCCGCGGCGCCCGCCGTGCCCGCGGGCTTGCCGTCAAGCATGGCCGGGACGCCTTCCGTGCTGCTGTAGACCATCGCCTGCGAGCCGTGCCGCGAGACGATTACGGCGTGCATGCCCTGCGCCTGGATCGGCGCCGTCAGCTTGGGCAGCGCGCCGGAAGCAAAGTCCAACGCGAGAGTCGCCTTCGCGCCGCCGCCCTGGATTTCCAGCGTGTGCTGGCCCGGCCCAAGGCTCGGCACCTCGATCTCGCCTCCCTGGATTTGAGCGGCAGGCGCGCCGTCCAGCGAGAGCGTGCCGTCGGTCAGATCAGTCGAGAGGGAGATCTGGGCTGGCGGGGCTTCCAGGATCAGGCGGACCTCGGGCGGGGCGCCCTTGCCGGCAGTGACGGTGAATGGCAGCTTTGCGTTCTGATACCCGGCCAAAGCCGCTTCCGCCTGGTAGCTACCCGGAGGCAACTGGACTTCGCACGGGGAGGAAGCGCACGGTTTCCCGTTGACCGTAATGGCGGCGCCCTCGGGAGAAGAGCGCAGAACTACTTTGAAGGCTGCGGCGGCGCCGGGCTTGGGCGGCTGCCGGCGCGGCCGGGCGACCACCATGCCCCAAACCAGGACAATCACAATGACGGCGAGGCCGGCCACGGCGTATACCAGGCGCTTGGAAGGGCCCGGCGTCGCCTCCGCCCCCATCGCTGGCGGGGCGTGAGGGGGCGCGGCATCGCCCGGGATGAAAGGTGTGGCGCCGGCCGGGGGTGGCGGCAGCGCCGGAGCGCTGCCGAACATCACCGTGGCGGAAGGCCCGGATGTTGGCGGCGGAGCAGCCGGAGCCGCTGCCGGCAGATTCCCCGCCGGCCCTTCGGGCGGCTTCGGCGGCGCATCCGCTCCGCCGCCGGCACTCGTTTGCGCGCGTTGCAAGGTAGCCTGCAACTGCTCGAACCGCGGGTCGTTGGGGTAGGCTTGCAAGCCTTGCGCCACCACCGTGAGCGCGCCGCCGATATCGCCCTCTCCCTGAAGGCGCCGCGCATGCGTGATGCACAGGGACACGAACTCCTCGCGCTTGCGGTCGGCGATCTCGCTGGCCAGGCTGCGCGCCCCGGCGTGATTCGGATCCAGGACCAGCAGTTCACGCAGGCGCGCCTCGGCCGCCTCGCAATCCGGTATCTGCATCAGCCGGCGGCTGTCCTCCAGCAGCGAGTTCACCAGCACCGTGCGGATCACCGTATTGCGGGGATCGAGCTCGGCCGCCTGCCGGAGGGGATCGAGGCTCGCCTCCACCGCGCCGGTTTCGCTGAGCTCGCGGGCGCGCGCCAGCAGTTGCTGCGCCTCGGCGGCGCGCGCCAGTCCCTTGCCCGCCACGTTGCCGAGCTCCAGGAGGTCGGGCTCCCCGGGAAACTCGGCCAGAGCGCTCTCCACGGTTCGGACCGCCCGTTCATACTCGCCCGCTTCGAGATATCGGTCCGTTTGCTGGACCCACATGGCCTTGGCGTTTTCGCGGGCCTGCTGATCCCGCTTCTTCATGAGCCGCTCGATCTCGAACGCCAGCCCGGGCTGCCGCTCGTGGATGGAGCGCAGGATTTGGCACTGGTCCAGGGCCTCGTTGAACTGGCCCCGTTCCTCGAAGTAGTGCGCCTTGGAGACGATGGAGTCTACAAGGTCGCGCTTATCGCGCACCAGCTTCATGGCGCGCTCAAAGTGCGGCTCGCCCGGATAAAGCTTGAGAACCTCATCCACAATGCCCAGGCGCCGGTGCAGGTCGGCTTCCGCTTCCACGCGGCGGTCCGTTTCCGCGATGACCGCCGAGAGGGCCTGGCGCTGCCGCTCCTCGATGTCGAATTGCAACGCCTGGAAGAGCGCGTGGTTGGGATATTTCGCCAGATATTGCCGGCACGCCGCCAGGGCCGCTTCGTAATTCTCGCCGGACAGGTTTCGCCGGGCCTCCTCGTAGGCGTTCTTGATGGAGTTGTGCTCGGAGTGGACCTGATTGTAGAAGTTGTGATAGGTCCCGGTGCGCCCCGCGTCGGTGTCCGGCCGGTCGCGATCCAGATTCATCAGGTTCTCGAGCCTGCTGAGGGCGGCGGTGACGTCGCCCTTGTCCCAGGCCTGCATGGCGGCCTGGTAGAGACGCACTTTCTCCTCGCGGGCCTGCGAGACCTCGCGTTCCCGCCGGCCCGTTTCCGCCACCAGCGCCAGCGCCACGGTGTCGTTGGGTTTCAGCTTCAGCACGTTGTTCAGCGCGTCGCGAGCCTGGCCGAACGCCAGGTTGTCGAGGTGCTGATGCGCGATCTGGATCCACTCCTCGATCTTCTTTTCCCGGCGCTCCCGTTCGATCTGCGCCTTGAGCGAGAGGGCGTCGGTATCCTCGGGATCGAGATCCAGCGCCTCCTGGATCTTGCGCAGGGCCAGCGAGTATTCCGCGGCCTCGAAGAATCGGCGCGCGCTTTCCAACGATTGCCGGATCCGCGTCTGGCGCGCCGCCTGGTCCACCTGGCGGCGCAGCAGGGCGACCTCCTGATCGAGACGGCCCTCGGTCTCCAGTTCGGTGAGGATCTCCAGCGCAAAGCTGTAATCGCCTTGCTCGAAGCTGAGCCGGGCCTTTTCCAACCGGGGCTTGATCTTGGAATGGTCGAACAGCTCCAGAGGTTCGTTGCGCCGGGCCTTCTGGAGCGCATCGCCAAACTCGCGTATGGTGAGGAAGCGATGGTACTGCTGCTTCGCCATGGCTTTGTGAATCACCTGGCTGATGGGGTAACTCACGTTGGGGTTCAGCTCCGAGACGGGAGGCGGGCTGTGCCGCCGGATGGCCTCGAAAACCTCGGCGTCGGATGCGCCGTCGAACGGCCGGCGCCGCGTCAGAGCCTCGTAGGCCGCCACTGCGAGGGCGAACTGATCCGAGAGCGGGGTGGGCGGCTTGCTCTCGAGAAACTCCGGCGCCAGGTAGAACAGCGTTCCCCGGATGCCGGTCTTCTGCGTGGAGGCGAGGCGCGCAATTCCGAAATCGATGATCTTCACCGAATCGTCGTCCATCACGAAGATGTTGCTGGGCTTGACATCGCGGTGTACCAGGCCCTGCTCGTGGGCGGCGTGCAGTCCCCGGCAGGCCTGATCGATAATGTTGACCACGTTTTCGACCGTGAGCCGCGGGCTGCCGTCGCGAATCAACTGGTCCAGAGCCACGCCCGGGAGCATGGGCATGACAAAGAACGGCTTCTTCATGCCCTTTTCTTCGAATTCGCCGATATCGTAGATCCCGATGATGTTCGGGTGGACCATGGTCGCCAGGATGCTCCACTCCTTATAGAACAGGTCGGCGGAGGCGGGATCGTCGATGTCGAGAATCGTCTTGAGCGCCACTTCGCGCTTCATCAGCCGGTCGAGCGCTTTGTAGACCACGCCCATCCCGCCCCTGCCGAGGACTTCGCGCAGTTCATACCGGTCCTTTAGGTTGGTCCGCTTTGCTGCCATGCTTCACCCCGAGATCGGCCAATCACAAACGTTAGAAGTCATTGTAATGCGACCGTCCGGGGGGGCCGGCTCGGCCGGCATGAGGAACGGTCCCGACCTCGCTCTGTCCCCCTGGCCAATGCCACAATCGCCATCGGACGTCCGTCTTCGGTTCTGAACCAGGATTTCCGTCTCGGCCTAACGGCCAGTAGCAATTATACATCCAACCATCTAAATTAGAGCTGTTTATCTTATATCTCCATCCCGATCAGCCGCGGGGTCCGGCCGGGCCGGGGCCGATAGCGCACGCCGTGCCCCGCCGGGCATTGCTTTGCGGCATGGCCGGCGCCAGGCAGACTAAATCGCCGGCAGCGTGCAGGTGGTGTGCAATCGTGCGAAGTCGCTGCGGTTCGGCCCAGCGCCTTTCGCCAGATTGGGAAGGTAGATCTGCTCCGCTCCGCCGCGTTTGTTGAAAAGCGGGCTGGCCTTCCCGACCCACGCATATACTTGCCCGGTGAGTATGATTTCGACGATCCGGGTGCGCGTTCCCTTGGCAGCTTTCGGCAACGCCGTGGCATGCTGCCATTCCCGGCGCAGGGCGGCGGATCCCGGATCGGCGCCGTGAAGTATGGTCTCCAGCACCGCCTTCCTCATCCACCAGACGTTCATGAAAAGCGCGAAGCTGACCGGGAAATCCAGACGGACCAGCACCGTCCCGGCGTCCAGGAGAGTCTTCACCGGATAATCGAGGAACGAAAGCTCCACATCATAGCTGATTGGCCGTAAGTCGGGAGGCAGGTTGGCGGGAGGCCGGTTGCCATCGGCATCGCGCGCCGGCATTCGCTCACCAATTCGGGCGCTGATCAGATAGCGGACATCGCGGAACGAATACGCCTCGTTGAGGATCATCGGTGAGCACAAGTCTAGTCAGGGTGGGCACTGCTGTCAATGCCGGCGCCGTTTTAGAATAGTACGTTATGCAATTTCCGCGCATGCTCGTGGTCCGCCAGAAATTTCCCGGCCGCCCGATTCCCGATGTCGCCGCCGAGGTGCAAAAGCAGCTTGCCGGCGCCGCCTTCGCCGCGCGCTTGCGGCCCGGGTCGCGCATCGCCATCGGCGTGGGCAGCCGCGGCATCCACAATATCGCCGCCATCGTGCGCGAGGTGGTTCGCTATTGGAAAGACCAGGGAATGCGCCCGTTCCTGTTTCCCGCCATGGGGAGCCACGGCGCCGCCTCGGCCGAGGGACAGGCCGAAGTGCTGGCGCACTACGGCATCACCGAAGCCGCCATGGGCTGCGCTATCGTCAGCCAGCTTGCCGTGGTTTCCCTCGGCAAGACGGCCGACGGCATCGAAGCCTTCATGGACAAGACCGCCTACGATTCCGACGGCGTCATGCTGGTGGGGCGCGTGAAGTGGCACACCGATTTCGCCGGCAAAATCGAAAGCGGTCTGTTCAAAATGATGGCCATCGGGCTCGGTAAGTTCGCCGGCGCGCAGCAGTATCACGCCTATGCCTACCGGCTTGGGCTGGAGCACGTGATCCGCAGCGTGGGCCGCCAGGTGCTCGCCTCCGGCAAAATCCTGGGCGGCCTCGCCATCCTGGAGGACGCCTGCCATAACACCGCCCGGCTCGACGCCGTGCCGGTGGAGGCCATGGAGCGGCGCGAGGAAGAGAACCTGGCGCTGGTGAAATCGTGGATGGCCACTATACCCGTGGATCTCGACATCCTGTTGATGGACGAGATCGGCAAGAACATCAGCGGCGCCGGAATGGATACCAAAGTGGTCAACCGTGGCGTCAACGGCGAGTACAATCCCTGGCCCGGCACGCCGCGCATCCAGCGTATTTTCGTGCGCGACTTGAGCGAGCTCACCTACAACAGCGGCATCGGCATGGGCATGGCGGACGTGGTCGCCGACCGCCTGGTGAAGCGCATCGACTGGGAGCCCACCTGGATCAACTCCCTGACCGCCAATACCCCGGCCGCCATCCGCACCCCCATTCACTTCCCCACCGACCGCGAATGCCTGGAGCGCATCGCGCCCACCGTGGGCAAGATCGACCTGGGCGAGGTCACCTACGGATGGATCCGCAACACCATGGAGTTGGGCCGCATCGCACTCAGCGAAAACCTGCGCCCGCAAATTGCATCGAATCCCGCGCTCGAAATCGAAGCCGCCATCGAATTCGATTTCGACGGCCAGGACAACCTGGTCAGCCCCTTCGCGCCGGTGGCGGAGCCGGTGGGGTAAGCCTCCGGGCCTGTCCCCATGGCCCGAAGGGCCACCGGGCGGGTTGCCAACCCGCCGCGGGATTCCATCCCGCCCCACACGGGCTGGCGAGGCTTGCAACCGTGTCGCCCAGTCCGCCACCGGGCCGTTGGGACCGCCCCCGGCCACCCACCCGCTCGCCCCCCCAAAAACCGCTCGATTTCAGGCCGTTTTCGCGGTAATATGTCCACCTAAGACTTTCAATCGACCGCTGTCTGCGCTTTTGGGGGGGGAACTATGAGACGTGCAGTGTGGCTGTGCCTGTTTGCGGCACTCCTTTGCGGGTCAACGCTCTTGGCCCAGGAAATTACCGGTTCCATTGTCGGAACCGTGCAGGACCCGACCGGCGCCGCTGTGCCGGGCGCCAAGGTGACCGTCACCAATACCGACCGCAACGCGGTGATCCGCACTGCGACCACCGATACCGACGGCAATTACAGCGCTCCGCTGCTGCCCGTCGGCCATTATTCGGTGGCCGTCGAAGCCCGCGGCTTCAAGAAGTCGGTGCAGCGCGACATCATGCTCAACGTGAGCGATAAGCTCACGATCAACCTGGCCCTGGTGGTGGGCGATGTGCAGCAGGAGGTCAACGTCGCCGCCAACCCGGTGCAGGTGGAGTTGCAGGCGCCCGCGCCCATGAGCCTCATGGAAGGCAACCAGATCCGCGAGTTGTCGCTCAACGCGCGCAACTACGAGCAACTGGTGGCGCTCCAGCCCGGCGTCACCAACACCGCCACCGGCGACCAGATCTACGTCGGCGTGTCGAACCCGCTCTCGGGCCAGTCCAACGCCGTGACCTTCGCCATCAACGGCGGGCGCACCGACCAGAACAACTGGACCATCGATGGCGCCGATAACGTGGACCGCGGCGCCAACCTCACGCTGCTCAATTATCCGAGCGTGGACTCGATCGCCGAGTTCCGCGTGATCCGCGGCGAGTACAGCGCCGAGTACGGGCGCAACGCCGGCGGCAACATCAACGTGATCACCAAGAGCGGCACCAACGCGCCGCATTTCAACCTCTACGAGTTCTTCCGCAACGACAAGCTGGCGGCCAACAACTTCTTCACCAACCTGAGCCCCACGTTCAAGAACCCCGATGGCACGGCCAAGGTTCCACCCCTGCGCTACAACGATTTCGGCGGCACCCTCGGCGGCCCGGTTTACATCCCCAAGGTCTATAACGGCAAGGACAAGACCTTCTTCTTCTTCTCCGAAGAGGTGCGCCGCGTGATCACCTACACGCCGGTGCAGGGCGTCGGGCCCACCGCCGGCGAAAAACAGGGCATCTTCGCCAAACCGGTGTGCGTGGCGTTCACCGGCTCCACCTGCACGCAGGAAGCGACGCAGATTCCTAACATCGACCCGGTGGCGCAGGCGTACATCAAGGATATTTTTTCGCAGGTTCCCGATGCCACCTCCGCCCACGTGCTCAACCTCGCATTGCGCAACGTGTTCGACGCGCGCCAGGAGAACATCAAAGTGGACCATAGCTTCTCGCAGAAGTGGGTGCTCTCGGCCCGCTACATCCAGGACGCCATTCCCACCATCGAGCCGCGCGGCCTGTTCACCGGTGCGTCCCTGCCCAATGTTTCCACCACCTCAACCAACTCGCCCGGCCGCGGCCTCAGCTTCCACCTCACTAACAGCATTTCCGCGAGCCTGGTCAACGAGGTCGGATACGCTTACTCTTATGGGGCCGTGTTGAGCGACCCGATCGGTCTCGGTGCCTCGGTGAACTCGCCCGATATCAACTTGAAACTGCCGTTCACCAACACCCTCGGCCGCGTTCCCAGCCTCAGCTTTGGCGGAATCTCGGCGGTCACCGGCTTCGGCCCCTATCGCGATTACAACCGCAACCACAACTGGTTCGACAACATCACCAAGATCATGGGACGGCACACGCTGAAGGCCGGCGTGTCCATCAACAAGTACGAGAAGCGCGAAAATGCGGCCGGCAACAACACCGGCACGTTCACCTTCGCCACCACGCCGCGCGCGGTGGGCGGCGATGCCACCACGCAGGGCTGGGCCAATTTCCTGCTGGGCAACGTGTCGAACTTCAGCCAGGTGGCGCGCGACATCACCCCGGACATCCACCAGAACCAGGCCGAGATGTACGTGCAGGACGATTTCCGCGTGCGCCGCAACCTGACGCTGAACCTGGGCGTGCGCTATGGGTTGTTCCGCCAGCCCACGGACGGCAACGGCTTCCTGAACACCTTCGACCCGTCGGCCTACAACCCGGCCAAGGCGCCGCAGATCACCGCCGCCGGCAACCTGGTGCCGGGCACAGGGGACCCGCTGAACGGCTTCATCGTCGCCGGCAAGAACTCGCCCTTCGGCAGCAAGATCTCGAACGAAAACTATCACAACTTCGCGCCGCGCCTGGGCATCGCCTGGGATCCGTTCGGCGACCAGAAGACGTCCATCCGCGCCGGGTATGGCATTGCCTACGATACGCCGCCGCCGGGACGCTGGGAGGATCCCATCACCGCCAATCCTCCGTCGGTGCAATCGGTGACATACACCAACACGACCTTCGCCAGCATCACCAGCGGCACCGTGCCGCCGCCCACCTCGCCGCCGTCGCTCACCGCCATTGCCACCCACTACCAGACGCCCTACATGCAGCAGTGGAGCTTCGACATTCAGCGCGAGCTGCCCTCCAAATCGTTCCTGGACGTGGGCTACTTCGGCTCCAAGGGCACCCACCTGGTGGGTGAGCCGGACATCAACCAACTGCCGCCGGGGCTGGCCGTGGCGCTCGGCATCACCACCGCCAACGTGCCGCTGACCACTACCACCGATCCCAAGGTGAACGGCTTCCGCCCGTTCGTGGGCTACCGCGCCATCAACGTGTACGAGACGTGGTTCAACTCCAACTACAACTCGCTCCAGGCGACCTTCAAGAAGCAGTTCGCCAACAACGGATTCCTGGGCGCCAACTACACCTTTGCCAAGGAAATCACCGATGCCGGCACCAACGCCGCCACGCCGCAGAATTTCTACAACCGCGCGGGCGACCGCGGCTTCTCGCCCTTCGACCGCACGCACGTCTTCAGCTCCTTCTGGAGCTACGAGCTGCCCTTCCTGAAATCCAGCAAGGGCCTGCTGAAGGCCGTGGCGGCCGAGTGGCAGATTTCGGGCATCCTTTCGGTGGCCAGCGGGCTGCCATTCAACGCCTCCGACAGTTCGCTCGGCACCGATCCCGGCGGGCTGGGGATTCTCGGAGCCGGCAGCGGCGCCACGCCGCGCGCCGACACCATCTGCAATCCCAACGCCGGCGCCCCGCACCTGTTCACCCAGTGGTTCAACACGCAATGCCTGGCCGAGGTGCCGGCGGGCGTGGTGCGTCCGGGCAACTCCGACCGCAACACCATTCGCGGGCCGGGCTATCAGAAGTGGGACTGGTCGCTGTTCAAGAACTTCACCTTCAAGGAACGCGGCCAGGTGCAGTTCCGCGCCGAAACCTTCAACGCGTTCAACCACACCAACTGGTCGAGCATCGGCGCCACGCTGGGCTCCTCCACGTACGGCACGGTTACCGCCGCGCGCGACGCCCGCGTGGTGCAGTTCGGCCTCAAGCTGTCGTACTGATTGCCAGTGGGGGCATGCTATCGCGTGCCCCCACTCAGTCCCACGATGATGGCATCCGGGTCGTAGACACAGCCGCCCCAGGTGCCGCCGCTGGCCTGTTGCAGGGCGGCCCAGAGGCGCGTGGCGTCGGGCAGGGCGGGGTCGGGCGCGAGGTCGCTGCGCGGCGCGCGGGCCGCGAGCACGCGCGCTCCCTCCTCCCTTCCGAACCGGACGCCGCCCGAGCCTACCACGTTGACCGAGCCTTCCAGGCTTATGCGGTCGATCGCGATCGCAATCCGGTCGCCTTCCTGGAGCTTGCCGATGGGGCCGCCGGCCAGCGCTTCGGGCGTCACATGGCCGATGCAGGCGCCGGTCGAGACGCCGCTGAAGCGCGCATCGGTGATTACCGCGACGTGCTTGCCAAACGGCAGGTAGCGCAACGCGCCGGTGATTTCGAAGATCTCCTCCATGCCCGAGCCCATGGGCCCGCGGCCCATAAGCACCAGCACGTCGCCGGCGCCGATGCGGTTGCTCTTGATGGCTTCGATGGCCGCTTTCTCGGTGAGGAAGATGCGCGCCGGACCCTCCATGCGAAACACGCCCGCGGCATCCACTACGCTCGGGTCGAGCGCCGTGCTTTTGATGACCGATCCGCCGGGGGCGAGGTTGCCCGTGGGGAAGGTGACGGTGGAAGTGAGGCCGCGGCGCCGGGCGGCATCGGGGTCCATGATCACATCGTCCGGGTCGACGCCGTCGCGCTCGCGCAGCACGCGCCGCAGCGTCGCGCGGCGCTCCGACTGCTCCCACCAGTCGAGGTTCGCGCCCAGCGTTTCGCCGCTCACGGTGAGCGCCCCGGTTTCGAGCAGTCCGGCGCGCCGTAGGTGCAGCATGGCCTCCGGCACGCCGCCCGCCAGGAAGACCTGCACCGTGGGATGCATCTTCGGCCCGTTGGGCAGCGCGTCGACGAGCCGCGGTGTCTGGCGGTGGACGCGCTGCCAGTCCTCCATGGAGGGACGCTGCAAGCCGGCGGAAAAGGCGATGGCCGGCAGATGCAGAATCAGGTTGGTGGAACCGCCGAACGCGGCCTGCACCACCATGGCGTTGCGCACGGCGGCGCCGCTGAGGATGTCCTTCATGGCGAGGCCGCGCGCTTCGAGCGCCAGGGCGGCGCGCGCCGAACGGCGCGCCATGTCGCTCCAGATGGGGTGTCCGGAAGGCGAGAGCGCGGCGTGCGGCAGCGCCATGCCGAGCGCCTCGCCCACCACCTGGGAGGTGGCCGCGGTGCCGAGAAACTGGCAGCCGCCGCCGGGAGTGGCGCAGGCGCGGCAGAGATCCTGCGCGGCCTGCTCGAGGGTGATCTGCCCATGGGCGAAGCGGGCGCCCGCCGATTGCACCTTGCCCGCGTCCTCGCCCTCATCGGCCAGCAGCGTGACCCCGCCGGGAACCAGTACGCCGGGCAGGCTGTGCGCCGCGGCCAGCGCCATCATCATGGCGGGCAGGCCCTTGTCGCAGGTGGCGATGCCGAGGACGCCGCGGCGCGTGGGCAGCGAGCGGATGAGTCGCCCGAAAACCGCCGCCGCGTCGTTGCGGTAGGGCAGGGAATCGAACATGCCGGCGGTGCCCTGCGTGCGGCCGTCGCACGGGTCGGTGCAGTATGCTGCGAAGGGGATGGCGCCGAGCGACTGAAACTCCCGCGCCGCAGCCTCCACCAGCAACGCGACTTCCCAGTGGCCGGTGTGATAGCCCAGGGCGATGGGCGTGCCACCGGGCGCGCGCAACCCGCCGTGGGTGCTGAGGATCAGGAATTCCTTGCCGCCGAGCGACGAGGGATTCCACCCCATACCGGCATCCTGGCTCCACCCGAAGAGGTCGCCCGAGGGCCGTTCGCGGAGCATGGCGGCGGTGATGGGCAGCGCGCCTTGGGGGCCGGGAGCTTTGGAGCGGACATCGTAGAGGGAGGGGTCGCCCGAATCGAAGATGCGGTCGCGCACGTACTCGATGATGGCACAAAGCGGCATCAGCGCGGCGCCGCCCGTCGCCAAAGTGACCACGGCCGCACCGATCGTGATGATGACCAGACCAGCGGCCGCCAGCGTGGGGCACCGTACGTCGATAGCCAGCCTGATCCGATCCGGGCCCTCATCCAACGCAGTTTCCGACCGGTCCAAAATCAGTCAAGCGCCTTCCCCGGCGCCTGCTGCAACGGTCTAAGTGCGAAGCGATTCCGGCGGTAGGCCGTACAACGCCAGACATTGCTTCCGACGCGCCTTCGCTACAGCATCCCTTCTGAGTGAAGTCATTTCTTTCGCGCGACGACTTCGTTCGGCGGCGCATGAACCGCAGTAACGGTGGCGACGCGTGTATGGCCGCCCGCTCTCGTAGTAGAAATAGGTCGCACCAGGGCGGAGTCCGGCGCGGCAGTCCTCGCAGGACCACCTCTTTCTCGCCGCAGCCGTTTTGACCGGTACGGCAATGTCGATGGGCTGCGGGGGCAGCAGGGTTGGATCCAACTGTGGAAGAAGTGAAAGTGGCGGGGCGCCGACAAACCGATAAAACGAGCGACCTGCCCAAAACATAGCGCCGAGGATGGCGATGAAAGCCGAGAACTGAATTTGCTCGTAAGGCCGATCGTGCTGGACTGAGCCTGGAGGTCTTCTGTTGTACGCTGAGACGTGCGTGCCGTCCGATCTCACATACTCGCCTACTGCGACCGTTGGCGGCGTAATGTTCTGTCCTGCATATTGGCATCCGGCATAACCGCCGATTATGACAAGCAGGGCGACGGGAACGCTAGCGCTCAAGATCCTCAGGAAGGAGACGCTGCTGTCCCTCAACGAACGCATCCCGGTGGCGCTGCAGCGCGGCGGCAGCACCTACCTTTCGAACGCGCGCGTCCACGGCCATTTCGCCCTGCGCGGCTGCGTGCTCAACTACCGCACCACCGCCCGCGACATGGAAATCGCGCTGGAGGACGTCCGCCGCGCCGCGTCACAAACCTCTTGAAATTATCCCCGCAAGACGAGTTGACACGGCTCCGGTTGGTATCTCGTGCCTTCACTCCGATTCGATTTCACCGCCTTTCGTTCGTGAGGCAGCTTCGGCCGCGAGACGTTTTTGGCGGTCCTTCTTCTTCTCCCGAGGGTACAAAACGCCGTCTTCAAAAAGCAGTTTTGGATCGGGCCGCTTGCCAGGAATCACAGACCCATCCGGCATCCGAAAATAGTGAACCTCAGCAATTGTCCTATCCGAGCGATCCCTGTAATGCGCGGTAACGCTCTGTGCTCCCGGGTGGCGGGCAATCACCTCGGGATACATAGTGTCTGGGTGCCAATCGATAATGACTTCGGTGAATTCCCCCTCCATCATCCGCTGCCAGTACCGCCCTTCATTGAATCGCCGCTGCATCTCCTCCTCTGGTAATCTAGGGTGAGGCGGGTTGGAGATTCTGCCCTTGCCCATGGCTAACTCACTGGAAGCCGTAGAGCGGATTTCGGACTTCTTAGCGGATAAGGCTTCGCTGGAAGAACTTGAGGACTGGTCCGCCGAATACTCGTGGAATATCCTTGAGACAGGCGATCCCGAATCCCAGGGCATTGCGTACCGGCTCCGATCCATCCTGAACTTGCACGAGGACGACTTAGACGAAGCCGCGTTGCGCGCTGACCTGGAATGCGCCATCCGCCCTTTTGTGCATGTCCGGGCGAAGCGCGAGCCAAAGGCGTTTTGGCCGCAATTTCGAATCTCGACCTCACAGGTTCCCCATACCTCGAAACCTATTGGTCCGGAGCAGAATCGGGTGCATCCTCGGCAAGCAATGACGAGGGAGATGGCACGTGGGCGATACTTAGCGGCGTGAAAGCGGCTCGCCGACCATCAACCAGCACCTCTACCAGATAGGTTCCCGTCAGGGCGGCGTTCTTCAGGCTGATCTCAAACACTGAGGTATGGCCGGTTTTCCCCGGCAAAATGTCAATCCGTTCCGGCGGGCTTTCCCGGACTACACCGTCTGGGCGCACAATTCGCCAAACAACCGTAAATCCCAATGGGACTGGGGACCTGAAGATCGACATGCAGTATACGGTGGGCGCAGGGAACGATTCGGGCACCTCCATTCCCTCTGGAACATCGATCTCGAACTTGTCAAAAATGTTGATGGCGGAATAGATTCCGTCTTTGCTCTCAATCACTCTTTCGCAAATAAGGGCCGCGACGTAAACCTGTTCTGATCCAGACTTGCTTTCGATTTCGCTCATGATCCGCACACACCTCCGCACTCCAACGGTTGACGTGGAAGCGCAATCAAAACCTCCTTGCGGGGAAGTCGGACTGCTGTTCCTCGCAGGTAAGCCTACCCAGGCTAATTATCGCCAGCCGCCGCTGCAGCCTTGCTCTCCTTGGTCCGCCATTTTTCGAACCAGGCCAGCAGGTAGAGCTGCTGCATCACGCGGTGCGACGGGCGCCGCCAACCGTGGAACTCCTCCGGCATGCGCACCAGCAGCGTCTCCTTCTTGAGGATCTTCAGGGCGCGGTAGAATTGCTCGCTTTGCGTGATGGGCGTGCGCAGATCGCTCTCCCCGGTCATCACCATGGTCGGCGTCGTCACGTGGGCCACGTAGTGCAAGGGCGAGCGCTCGGCGTATTGCACCGGGTCTTCCCAGGGATACTTGGTGAACTGGTCGTACCAGTTCTGGCCGTCGGTGTTGCCCACGAACGAGCCCCAGTCGATTACCGGGCGCATGGAGACCGCCGCGCGGAAGCGGTTGGTGTGGCCCACAATCCACGCCGTCAGCACACCGCCGCCCGAGCCGCCGCACACGAACAGGTTGTCCTTGTCGATCCACCCCTTGGCCAGCGCGGCGTCCACGCCCGCCATCAGGTCGTCGTAATCTTTGCCTGGGTACGAGTGCTGGATGCCGTTCACAAACTCTTGCCCGTATCCCGTGGAGCCGCGCGGGTTCAGCCACAGCACCGCGTAGCCGCTGGCGGCGAAGTTCTGGAAGTCCCAGTTGAAGCCGACGGTGTACATGGACCACGGCCCGCCATGGATGTAGAGCACGAGCGGGTACTTCTTGGATGCGTCGAACTCGGCCGGTTTCATCAGCCAGCCCTGCACCTTGAGGCCGTCGGGCGCGGTGAAGCGCAGTTCCTCGCTCTCGCCCAGCTTGACGCCCGCCAGCACGTCTTCATTGACGTCCACCAGCTTCTTCATCTCGCCGGGCCGGTCGATGGAGAAGGCGACCAGCGAACCTGGCTCAGCGAAGCTCGTTCGCACCGCGGCGGCGCGGCCGTTGCGCGCGAGGGAGACCCCGCTGAGCACCTGCGTGCCGCTGGTGATGGGGCGCGGCTTGTCGCCGTAGTCCATCTTGAGCGACGCGAAGTACAGGTTCTCGACGCCGTTTTCCTGCATGAGGTAGTAGACCCCGGAGTTGTCCGCGGCCCAGCGCAGGTCGTTCGGCGAGCTCGGCAGCTTGCCCGCCCATAGACGCTTTTGCGCGCCGGCCGAATCCATCACGTACAGGCTCGAAATGGTATTGGTGAGCTGCTGCTCGTCATACCCGGTGTAGGCGATCCACTTGCCATCGGGCGATGGCCGCGGATTGGTGTCGGGGCCCTTGCGGTCGGTGAGTTGCTTCACGGCGAGCGTCTTCACGTCGATGGCGTAGATCTCCGAATCGCCCTTCAGGTATTCGGCGTCGGGCTTGCGGATGCCGGAGACGTACACGGTGCCGCCGTCGGCCGACCACTCCGCGGCGCTGTGGTTGTAGTTGCCCTGGGTGATCTGGCGCGGCGTGCCGCCGAGCGACGAATCGATGACGAAGACGTGCGCGTAGCCCTTGGCCACCGGCCCTACGCCATCGCGTCCCCACACCAGCCGGTCCACCATCACCGCCGGCTTGGCGAGCTGCGCGCCCTTGGGCGTCTTGGGCAGCTTGATCGGCAATATGGGCGTTTCATCGGGCATGGTCATGTTGAACGCGATCCATTTGCCGTCGGGCGACCAGCGCAGGCCCGAGGGCGTGTAATCGAGGTGCGTGAGCTGGCTGGCCTCGTGCGTATCGGCCCACATGACGTGGATCTGCGGCGTGCCGGAACGCGTGGAGAGAAACGCGATGCGCTTGCCGTCGGGCGACCAGGCCGGCTCGGAGTCGCGCCACGCGCCCTGCGTGAGCTCGCGCGGCCGGTCGCCATCGGAGCCCACCAGCCACAGGTTCGCCTGCGCCTGGTCCTTCATCGTGTCCGTCCAACCGCGCGTGAAGACGATCTGCGCGCCGTCGGGCGAAATATCGGGCGCCGTGAGCGTCTCCATCTGGAAAAAGGTCTCCTTGTCGAGGTAGCGCGGCTTCGGCTGTCCCCAGGCCACGGCGGCAAGCAATAACGGTGCGAGAACCCGAACGTTCATAGTCCCCTCCCTCCCCGAGATTATGTCACGGTCCGTCCCCGGCGATGGCGTTATACTGGCCCTATCATTCCGAGCGAGGTCACCCTATGAGCGCGATCCGCGCCTTCCCTCCGCTTTCGAGCGATCGCGCGGGCGGGCAGGCCGAACTGGCGCATACCTGCCTGTACTACATGGCGCTGATGCGCGAGCTCGAAGACCGCATCGAGCGCAAGCTCTACCGGCAAGGCAAAATCGTGGGCGGCGTGTATGTGGGGCGCGGGCAGGAGGCCATCCCCGTCGGCACCGCGCTGCTGGCGGGCGAGGACGACGTGCTGCTGCCCGCGCACCGCGATATGGCGGCGTTCCTGATTCGCGGCATTCCCGCCGGCCGAATTCTGGCGCAGTACATGGGCCGCGTGGACGGCCCCACGCGCGGCCGCGAGGGCAACATGCACATGGGCGACATGAAGCTCAACCTGGTCTCCATCATCAGCGCGCTGGCCGCCACCGTCCCCGTGGCCGCCGGCTGCGCCCTGGCGCTACGCTATCAAGGCAAGAACGGCGTCGCGTTCAGTTATTTCGGCGATGGCGCCACCAGCCGCGGCGACTGGCACGAGGGCGTGAACTTCGCCTCCGTGCAGAAACTGCCCGTGGTCTTCATCTGCAACAACAATCAGTACGCCTACTCCACGCCCCTCAGCGCGCAGATGGCTTGCGCCAACGTGGCCGACCGCGGGCCCGCCTACAACATGCCGGCTGAGATCGTGGACGGCAACGACGTCTTCGCCGTACACGCGGCCACCCAGCGCGCCGTGGCGCACGCCCGCGCGGGCCTGGGCCCCTACCTCCTGGAGTGCAAGACCTTCCGCATGACCGGCCACTCGGCGCACGATGCCGCCCACTACGTCCCCAGCGGCATGTTCGACGAGTGGGGCAAGCTCGACCCCATCACCCGCTGCGAAGCGCGCATGCTGGAGGAAGGCTGGGCCGGCGCCGGCGAGTTCGAACACCTGCGCGCCGCCATCCGCCAGGAGGTGGACGACGCCGTGGCGTGGGCTGAGAAGAGCCCGTACCCCGACCCCGCCACGCTGCTGGACGACGTCTACGAGAGCCCGCAATGAGCCCGGAATTCCAATCTCGACGCGGAGGCGCGGAGGCGCGGAGATCCACGCGGAGAAGCCATCCTGACTTTGCAATCTCCGCGTTTATTCCTCCGCGTCACCGCGTCTCCGCGTCAAGTCTCGCCCACTCGCCGGAGTCTCGCTAACCCATGTCCACCACCTACCTCGAAGCCATCCGCCAGGGCCTGTGGGAAGAGATGGAGCGCGACCCCAACGTGTTCCTCCTCGGGGAAGACATCGGCGTCTATGGCGGCGCGTTCAAAGTGACCGCCGGCTTCTTCGAGCATTTCGGCGAAAAGCGCGTGGTGGATACCCCCATTTCCGAGGCCGCCATCGTGGGTGCGTCCATCGGCGCGGGGTTGATGGGCCTGCGGCCGGTGGCCGAAATGCAGTTCGCCGATTTCATCTCCTGCGGCTTCGACCAGATCGTCAACTTCGCCGCCAAGTGCCGCTACCGTTGGGGCGCGTCCGTGCCCATGGTGGTGCGCGCGCCCTCGGGAGGCGGCATCCACGGCGGGCCCTACCACTCGCAGAATCCCGAGATGTGGTTCGTGCGCACCCCGGGCCTGAAGGTGGTCGCCCCCGCCACCGCCTATGACGCCAAGGGCCTCATCAAATCCGCCATCCGCGACAACGACCCGGTGATCTACTTCGAGCACAAGGGGCTCTATCGCCGCATCAAAGAGGACCTGCCGGCCGAAGAGTACACCGTGCCCATCGGCCTGGCCAAGGTGGTGCGCGAAGGCCGGGACTTGAGCATCATCACCTATGGCGCCATGGTCTGGGTGGCGCTCGAAGCCGCCGAAAAGCTCTCCGCGGAGGGAGCGTCCGTCGAGGTGGTGGACCTGCGCACCCTGCTGCCGCTCGATCGCGAGACCGTCTGCGCCAGCGTCAAGAAAACGTCCAAGGCGCTGCTGCTGCACGAGGACACGCGCACCGGCGGCATGGCCGGAGAACTGGCTGCCAGCATTAGCGAGAGCGTATTCGATTATCTGGACGCGCCCATTCTGCGGGTGACCGCGCCCGATACCCCCGTCCCCTACAGCCCGCCGCTGGAGGACGCCTTCCTGCCCAATGCCGAAAAGGTCGTCGAGAAAGCGCGCTGGCTGCTGCGCTATTGAGTGGCACACAAAACAGCTCAACGGCGGCGGGCGGCGAATCGTCTATAGAATAGAGGTACCGGAAAGCCGGTAGTGTATGAAGCGGCCGAACCAGCGCGGAATGACCTTGGTGGAGCTCATCGTGGCCTTCACCATCATGCTGATCCTGACCACCATGGCGGTGCCGATGGCGCGCTACAAGGTGCGCGTGGAACGCGAGCGCACCCTGCACCACGCCCTGCGGGAAATACGCGCGGCCATCGACAAATACAAGGATATTTGCGACCAGGGGTATCTCGGGCAGCCCAAAGCGGACACGCGCTGTTACCCCGAAAACCTGGACATCCTGGTAGAGGGTGTGAAAACGAACACCCCGGATGGCAAGAAGATGAAGTTCCTGCGCAGCATCCCGCGCGATCCGTTCACCGGCTCCACGGAATGGGGCCTGCGCAGCGACCAGGACGAGGCGACGGCCCTGACCTGGGGCGGCGAGAACGTCTTCGACGTGTACAGCAAGACTACCGAGAGGCCGCACGAGGGGCCGCCGTATTCCGAGTGGTAGCCTTTCCCCACACCAATCCGCTAGTACATCCGTCTAACCTGAAGTCGCTGAAAGCTGCCTCACCCCATGCTTGCCAAAGATCTATTGCACGCCACGCGCGGGTTGCGGAACAGTCCCGCCTTCGCCCTCACCTCGATAGTCACCATCGCGCTCGGCATCGGCGCCAGCACGGCCATCTTCAGCGTGGTCAACGCCGTCCTGCTCCAGCCGTTGCCCTACCGCGATGGCGGGCGGCTGGCTCTGGTGGAGAGCGATCTGCGGCACCGCAACGTGGTCAATTTTCCCTTCTCGGCGCCCGATTTCGACGATTTGCGCCACCAGGCGACGCTGTTCGAAGAACTCGCCGCGGTCAATACCGGCCGCGTGGTGGTCACCGGCGAGAATGCCGAATCGGAGCAGATCCGCACCGGCGCCGTCACCCCCAACTTCTTCCGCATGCTGGGCGCGCGCATCGAACTGGGACGCGATTTCGTGGATGCCGATGCCACCCCGCCGCCGCCCGTCGCGCCCCCTCCGCCGGGGGCAGCGGCTCCGCCCGGTCCGCCGCCCCCTCCTGCCATGACCATCCTCAGCCATGAATTCTGGAAGCGGCGCTATGGCGGCGATCCCAACATTCTGGGCCGCACCATCGATTTCGGAGGCGGCGGCAAGGGGCAAGTGGTGGGCATTCTGGAACCGGGCTTCGAACTGCTGCTCCCGCCCAAGGCCGGAGTGGAGCGGCAGGCCGAGACTTGGGCGGCCCTGCGCGTGGATTTCGCGGGCGGCCCAAGGAATGACGTCTTCCTGCGCGTCATCGGGCGCCTGCGGCCGGGCGTTACCACGCAGGCCGCGCAGGCGGAGGCCGACCGGATCGCCGCCGACCTGCGGCAGCGCTTTGCCATCAAGCAAACCGCCGGCATGTATCTCCGCGTGGAGCCCATGCGGCAGCACCTGGTGGCCGAAGTGCGCCCCGCCATCCTGGCGCTGATGGGCGCCGTCACCTTCCTGCTGCTGATCGCCTGCGCCAACGTGGCCAACCTGCTGCTGGTCCGCGCCGCCGCCCGCGGCCGTGAACTGGCCGTGCGCGCGGCCCTGGGCGGCAACCGCTGGGACCTGGTGCGCCAGATGCTGGCCGAGAGCCTGCTGGTGGCGGGCTCGGGCGCGCTGTTGGGCCTCGGCCTGGCGCGCCTCGGCATCAACCTCCTCGTCGCGCTTGGCCCGCGCAACCTGCCGCGCCTCGACGCCGTCGCCATCGACCCCGCAGTGCTGGCCTTCACCGCCGTGGCCGCCGCCGCCGCCGCCGTTGCCTTCGGCCTGCTGCCCGCCCTGCGCGCCTCCCGGCCGGACATCATGGACGTGCTGCGCGCCAGCGGGCGCACCACCGGCCTGGGCAGCGGACGCTTGCTGCGCAATGCCGTGGTGGTCACCGAGGTGGCGCTCTCCTTCGTGCTGCTGATCGGCTGCGGCCTCATGCTGCGCAGCTTCATCGCCCTCACCCGCACCGACCCCGGCTACAACGCCCGCGGCGTGCTCACTTTTCTGCTCCCCGTAACTACCGCCCGCGGACCGCAACAGCGCGCGGCCTTCATGAACGACTTTCGCGGCCGCGTGCGCGCCTTGCCGGGCGTGAAGTCCGTGTCCGCATCCTCTACCCTCCCGCTGGACGGGACCACCCCCCTGGCGCGGTGGGGCACCGAAGCGGCCGCGGCCGACCCGGCGAAGTTCCAGCAGGCCAACGTGTTCCGTGTGCTCCCCGGCTATTTCGATACCCTGGGCACGCGCCTCCTGGCGGGCCGCACCTTTACCGAGGCCGACAATGCCCCGGAGCCGCGGCTGATTATCATCGACCAACTCCTGGCGGCGCGCGCCTTCCCGCACGAATCCGCCGTGGGCAAACGCCTGCTGGCGCGCATTCAGACGCCGCAGGCGGAGACCTTCGAGGTGATCGGCGTGGTGGCCCACCAGCGCCACGACTCGCTCGCCGTGGACGGCCACGAGGCCATGTACGTGACCGATGGCTACGGCCGGTTCGGCAATGCCATCCTTTGGGAAGTGCGCACCGATGGCGACCCCATGCGCCTGGCGCCCTCGATCCGCGCCGAAATCGCCCGCTTCGATAAGCGTCTGGCGGTGGCCGATGTCCTGCCCATGACCGTGTACGTCGCGCGCGCGCAGGCGCAGACCCGCTTTGCCCTGATCCTGATCGGTATCTTCGCGGCCATCGCGGCCCTGCTGGCCACCGTCGGGCTCTACGGCGTGCTGGCCAGCGCGGTACGGCAGCGGACGGCGGAAATCGGCGTGCGCGTGGCCCTCGGCGCGGCGCCCATCAGCATTTTTCGCCTGGTGGTCGGCCAGGGCCTGCAGCTCAGCGCGGCCGGTATCGTGCTGGGTGTGATCGCGGCCCTGGGCCTCACGCGGGCCATGATCACCATGCTGGTGGGGGTGAAACCGGCCGACCCGGCTACCTTCGCCACCATGGCGGCGCTCTTTTTCCTGGTGGCCGCCGTAGCCTGCTGGCTGCCCGCCCGCCGCGCCGCCCGCCTGGACCCGACCGCCGCGCTCCGCGAGGAGTAAAGGTGGCCCTCGCACTCCCCCACGTGGCTTTCGGTGCCTCGGCAAAGGGAAAAGGGAAAAAAATCAAGTGATTCCCCCGGCCAGCCGGAACCCCAGGAAACCGCCCAGTTCGACCGGTCGGAGGAAGTTGCGACACGACGGGCGCGCGTACCTCCGACCGACGCCGAAGCAACCGCCCCGCCACACGTAAGTCCCACTGCCCTTGTCCCACTCCGAAGACGTCCATTCCAACACGTTCCCGACCATATCGCAGGCGCCCTCCGTGCTCGCTCCGGAGGGATACAATCCTACCGGTGTGGGGTGTCCGATCTTGCTCTCGTCATAGTTCGCACGCGAAGGATCGATGTCCTCTTTCCCCCACGGATACTTCGTACCCTTCGGGCCACGGGCCGCGCGTTCCCATTCCTCCTCGGTGGGCAGCCTTCCTCCCGCCACCGCCCATTCGCAATATGCCGTGGCCTGATGCCACGTTACGTTCACCACGGGCCAATTTGGATGCTCCTGCTGCTCGTCCCAGTTCTCCGGTTCCCGGTTCGGCGAGGTCCCTTCCTCCACGAACGTCTGGTACTGCGCCACCGTCACCGGGTACTTCCCAATGCGGAACGGCGCCAGGTTCACTTTGCGGAGCTCCTCGTCTCCATACGCCTCCTTATCGTAGTTCCGGCCCTTCGGATCCTTTTTCTGCGCCCCGATCCAATAGTTCCTGGCCGCCGGGATCGTCACCCACTCGTGTTTCGCCAGCCGTGGATCGCCCGCTTGTCCCAGGGCTTCCGCTGCCGCGAGCCTGTCCTGGAACGGCACGCTCTTCGATTTCTCCGCGTCGAAGATATCCATCACCAGCCGCAAGGATTCGCCGTAACGCTCGTCCGATACCGTGTATCCCACCAGATCCGGCAGCAGCGCACCGATCAACCCCACGCACTTTGCGCGATCCGCCAGGCTGGGCTGCCCGCCCATCTTGTCCAACACCTTCCGCAGCAGTGCGTCCACCTTGCGCGGACCCATGTTGTGCAACAGGCCGCCATACAGCAGCGCCGTCTCCCGCCACTCCGGCTGGTAGATCCGCGGTCCCCCACCCAGCAGCAGCTTGTATTGATCGGCGTCCTCCCACCCCGCGATTTCCAGTGCCGCCAGATACTCCTGAAACGTGAGGTGCCAATATGCGATATCCCGCCCGCGGCTCACCACGATCCCGCTATCGGTCTGCTCCGCGCGCAGGAACCGCTCCGCCGCCCCGCGGTTCGCGAACCGGCTTGCCAGTTGCTCTCCGGCCCATGCCAGCGTCACTTGCTTTTGGCGGCCCTCTTCGTGGTTCTGCATCTCCAACGCCAACTCCCGCAGCCGCAGCAGGCAATCGCTCGCGGGCATCCGCCCCGGTTTGGCGCGCTGTTTGCTCAACCACTCCAGGATCGACCCGTACAGATCCACGCGCTTCTCCGGCAGCTTCACATTGTTGTGCTGCAACACCGCCAGCGCCGTCAGCATCACTGGGTTTCGCGTCATCTTCCGGATCTCGCGGCGCCCGTTCACCGCCGCTTCCAGGTCTTCCCGGAACATTCGCTCCCTCGTCTCATCGGTGGAGTACAACTGCTTCGCCAGCTTCGCCAGGAAGGCACGGATCGCCTGCGGCTCCAGATCCCCGATCAACGCCTCTTCGAAGTCCGCGATCGGGACCTTCCCTTCCGGCCGCGACGTGACCACGAACCGGCACCCGTCGAACGCCGCCGCCGCTTCGCGAATCAGTCTCGCCAGCCGCTCGCGCGAAGGCTCGTCCGGCGTTTCGTCCAGCCCGTCGATCAGCACGTGGCAGCCGCCGGCCTTCAGCTTCGCGCGGAAGTAGTCCGCGGGCAGCCCGCGATTCTTTTCGTCGCACTGCGCGCCCAGGAATACGGCGATCCAGTCCGGTGACGAGGCATCCGCGGGCCCCCACTTCGTGTGCTGCTGCGCGATGTAGCCGGAGAGCACCGCCGCCTCGATGCGCACAGGGAGAGGCGCGCCGTCCACCCATTCCTTGCACAACTGAAACGCCACGCGCTTCAGGAACGTGCTCTTGCCGGAGCCGGGGTCCCCCACCACCAGCAGTTTGCGATGCGCCAGCATGGCTTCCTGCAGCGGGATCGGCCCGGCCCGCATCTCGCCATGCTTTGCAGCGTCCACGCCGGCGCCCGGCGAGGTGGTGAGTGGGATGTAGAACTCTTCGATCGGGAACCGGCACGCGCGGTTGTCGCCGAATTTGAGTCCTTGCACATCGAAATGGGAGGTCTCTTCGCGCAGTGCCTGGACGTAGCGGGTCGGGTCGCCGGCGATGGCGGCCGTCACTCTGCCGGGCGTGACGGGGTAGTGCGCTTTCAGGTATTTCTCCAGATAGTCGCGAATCTTGTCGCGAAAATCCTCCGCGCCATCGTAGGCCAGTTCCAGGCCGGGGATCTCCTCGCGGAACTCCAAAACCCGCGTAGCTTGCTTCGACTCGGCCACGTCCTTGGGGCGGTAGGGGGCGTCGTTGAAACAGATCACAACTTCCGGTTTGCCAGATTTGCCCGAGGCCGCAATGGCGGCGCGAATCTCGTGCTCGGTCCCGGTCTCGCCGCCCATCTTCGGCATGGGCGTGCCGAAGCGCTTCCAGAGGATGCCTACGACGATGTCGCATTTCTCGATCGGCAGATCTTCGTCAATGGGTCCTTGCGGGCCTTGCTGGTGGACACGAGGACGGACGTCGGTCTTCCAGCCGAGCACTTTGAATTGCACATTGCGTTCGTCGGCCATGTTGCGGTTGAGGGCTGTGGCGACGTCGGCGACGTGATTCCTCTCAATGGCGACGTCCCCGGGAGAGGCGACGAATAGGGTAACGATCCGGGCCATTGAAATTCAGAATACTGTAGTTGTCACGTCACTTCGCAAAAATCTTTCTTGTGCCGTGTCAACAGCTTGCCGCTCTCCGCCTGCCTTCCCCCTCCCACCCCTCTGCTACCCTGAAATTGTAAGAGAGGCTTGCGCCCCACCGCGTAGGCCCCAACAGTTTTCTTCGTGGCCACGAAGCGTTGCAACTCAGGTGGTACTGAACTCCCCGGCGGCCTTTAAAGCCATGCGGCATGCACCTATATGGATGGTGTCGACGGGGAGACGGTTGGGATCGATCCCAGCACACCCGGTGGAGAACGGATAGCTATTATTGCCGTCCCATCGGATCTCAGAGAGCCAGGCGTCGAATCGGCAACGATATGTCCGCCATCCAGCGGGCCTAGATCCTAGATCATCGAAGACGCGGCTCAAACCATTGGCGGCCGGACACGCACGGTGATAAGTCCGCAAGCCCCGGCCGCCGCAACGAACCCCTTTTCACCCGCCCCTTACAGCCAAAGTGTCTCTCTCTCCGTCTCTCCGTCCCCTCCGCGTCCTCAAATATCTTGCTTTTGATCTTGCGTTCCCCCTCCGCGCCGATCTCCGCGCCTCCGCGTCGTGTCTACCCCCCCGCGACGCCGACCCCAACTAGCCAACCAACGAAGACTTCCGGATTCCGCTGCCGCCCGCCTCTTTCAGCTTTCTCGTGATTTCCATTGCCCTCCGCGAGGAGTAGAGTCCCGGGTGCGGGGCAGACGCCCTCGCCGGCGCGAGACGTCTGGCCGCGCCGCCCGCCTGGCGGAACATTGACCGGCGGTTCGGAAACCCGTGCCGCCAGGCAAAGCAGGCGCACCGGACAAGCAGGCTCCGCCGCCGGCCAACAACAAAGCTCCGGCCACTGCGCCGCCTCCGAAGCAGGGCGCCAGGTTGGATGTGACCCTTGCCTTGACTCAGCCGCAACTCAGCGATAAGAAGGGCTATTCCAGATATCCGGAAAGGCGGATTACACCTCGACGTCGACTCCCGTTGACCTCGGCGGTATCGCGCTGGCGATTCCGTGAAGGCCGCCGCGCTCGATCAGGACGGCCAGGAGTTAGCAAACTACGCCGGCATGACCGCACGGACACGTAGAACGCCAGTACCGAAGAAGCGGCCGTGGCCCCCGGCGCATCGCGGCGCTTATGGGCCTCAGGCCCTACGCCGCTTCCCGCTCGGTGAGCGCGCTCTTCACGCTGGCCACGCGGATGGCTTTGGCGATGCCGAGGTACTTCAGGATTTTGATCTGAATCCACGACGGGTCGAACTCATACCACGCCAGCCCATGGCGGGCCGAGGCGGGATGCGCGTGGTGGTTGTTGTGCCAGCCTTCGCCAAAACTGATGAGCGCCACCCACCAGTTGTTGCGCGAATCGTCGCGCGTGTTGAAGCGGCGTGCGCCCCACATGTGGGTGGCGGAATTCACCAGCCAGGTGGCGTGCAGGCCGACTACGATGCGCAGGCAGATCGCCCACAAAAACAGAGGAACGCCCCCGATGGCGAACACCGCCAGCCCCAGCGCCAGCAGCGGCACCCAGTGGTAGTTGGTGAGCCAGACATAGAAACGGTGCCGCGCCAGGTCCGGCGCGTACTTGGACAGCAGGCGCGTGTTGTTGTGATTGGTCTCGCCGAACAGAATCCAGCCCACGTGCGACCACCAGGCGCCGTCGCGCGGCGAGTGCGGGTCCCCGGGCTGATCGGATTTCTGATGGTGCAACCGGTGCGTGGCCACCCAGAAAATGGGCCCGCCTTCGAGCGTCAAGGTGCCGCACACCGCGAAGAAATACTCCAGCGCCAGGGGAACGCGATACGAACGGTGCGTGTGCAGCCGGTGGTACCCCATGCTGATGCCCAGGCCGATGGCCACCCAATACAGAAATGCGGCGATCGCAAAATCGCGCCAGCTAAAGAAGAACAAAGCGGCTATGGCGCCAATATGAAACAGGACCAGCACGATGGCCGTGACCCAGTTCAGGCCGATCCGCTTGGAAATGGCAATGGCTGTTTCGGTACCCATTCTCCCCTCGTATGTAAACCTACACTTCCAGGCTAACAGGGGCTGCCCCAATGGTTTGTAAGACTTGTGTAATTTCGGGAGGGGGGGCGCCGCGCGCTCCTCACCGCCGCACCGCCCGCCCCGGCATCACGCCCGTCTGCACTTCGCCATCGCGCACCACGAAGGTTCCATTCACCAGCACGTGAACGATCCCTTCGGATGCCTGCGCGGGATCTTCGAACGTCGCCCGGTCGCGCACGCGCGCTGGGTCGAAGACGGTTATATCGGCGTCGGCGCCGGGCGCGAGGCGGCCCTTGTTCTTCATCCCGAGGCGATCCGCCGGTAGCAGGGTCATTTTGCGGAGGGCGTCCATCAGGGTGAGCGCGCGCTCATCGCGCACGTAGCGGCCCAGCACGCGGGCATATGTGCCGGCCGCGCGGGGATGGCCTTTACCATTGTCGAGAATGCCGTCGCTTGCGATCATCACCATCGGGTCGGCGAGGGCCAGCCGCACCGCCTCTTCCGGGATGCCGTGGATCGCGACCATCCCCGACTGCTTGCGGTAGCGCGCGAACGATTCCGCCGTCAGCCGCTCGCCGGTGGCAGCCCATTGCAGGTCGCCGAAGCCGATGTCGCCCAGGCGATGCTGCCAGCCCTCATCGAACACGGCCGACGCCAGGTCGGTCATGCCGGCGGTATAGGGATACGCCTCGGTGGTGACATCGAGGCCGCGCTCGCGGGCGCCCGCGATCATTCGCAAGCAGAGCGCCGTCTCGCCGAGCGCCGTGCTGGTGATGTGCACGATGTGCAGCGAGGCCCCCGTGGCGGCGGCATCGGCCAGCGCCTCCTGCACGGAATCGATCGCGCCCGCACCCGCACTCCCGGTCTCCGGCCCGCTCGCGCGCAGGTGAACGTACACCGGCACGCCGCGCTCCGCCGCCAGGCGGAACACGTCCAGGATCTCTTCCCGCGTGGCTTTGACGTAGGCGATCCCGAGACCGATGCCGAGCGCGCCCGCATCCAGACCGCGGCGCAGCAGGTCGAAGGTCTGCCGCCGCTCCTCGGCCGTGGGGAAGCGGTTCTGCGCCGCATCGCGCGGCAGCAGCGTTCCGCTGTCGTGCATCACGGCCATGCGCGCGGGGATGTGGCCGGACGACGCTCCGAAGTTGATTAGAGCCCTCCCCTGGCGCGCCGCATACCACGGCTCGACCGGCGACGCGCCCGCTTCCATTTCGAGCGCCGTGGTGACGCCGTCGCGCGCTTTGAAGCGGTAGTTCTCCGGCGTCTGCCCGTGCTGGTGCAAATCGATGAAGCCGGGCGCCACCACCAGCCCACTCACATCGACCACCGTGCGGCCGTCGAGCGGGCTGGCGGAAACGGCCGCGATCTTATCGCCGCGAATGCCGACATACCGCCGGGCGTCCAGGTTGGAGGCCGGGTCCATCACACGCCCGTTGGCGAGCACGATGTCGTAGGGTTGCGCGCGCAACGGGTGCAGCAGGCTCAGCGCGGCGATGGCGGCGAGTGCGAATCGCATCATGGTTTATTTCGGCTTGGCGGCGGGGGCGGCGATCTCCTGCTCGAGCGCCGCCAGGCGGTATCGCTCCGTCAGCACACCGGTATCCACGGAGCTCTCGAATTCCTTGCTCTTCAGGTCGGCCGCCATACGCCGCAACTGGCGAATATAGTCGGCGGTCTTGCGTTTGGCGGCTTCGTCCAGCGCGGAGGCGGCATCTTCCAATTCCGCCACGCGGTCCTTCTCAAACTGATCCACCGCGGCAGAGAGCTTGCCGCGCTCTTCCACGGCTTTGGCCCCGCGCGCGGCGAAGAACGCCTGGTTCTGGCGGAGCAGCGCGGGCAGTTCGGCGTGCACCTTGTTCACCGCGGCGTTCCAGCTTTCGAGCGACGGCGCGGCCGCCTCCGCCGGCTTTTGAAACGAGGTTGGCTTGGCTACCGCCGGTGAATCGTAGATGGCGTTGAAGATCAGCTTGTAGGTGCCGTGCGCCTGCCCGCGCCACTGCGGCTTGAAACCGAACAGATAGACGCGTCCCTCGCCCAGGAAAACTTCGAGCGCCGCCGCTTTCCCCTGGATGCGCTCGGGGTGGAGCAGGTATCCGCTCTCCAGCGGATTCCGGTCCTTGGAATACGACGCCAGCACGGTGCCGCGAAAACCGCTCTTCTGCTCGAAGACGGGCCCGCGCTCGAACATCACCACCGGCTCGCGCGGCATGCCCCACAGCGCCGGATGCGGCGCCTCGCGCAGTTCCACGCGCAGCAGCGAACCCGAGCAGTAGAACTGGTCGTTGGGCACGCCGGTGAGAATATTGGCCACCGGCAGGTGCAACTCGTCGATGGCCATGATCGAAGCGTTGTTCAACGCGATCAGCGTGCCGCCTCCGTTGACGAACGCGCGCAGGGCGTCGACCCCGGTCCCGGCCAGGCCGCCGGCGTACTCGCCGGGAATCGAACCCGGCGCAAATCCGTCCAGGATGCCGCGCGGAGAGGCGTCGGGAATGACGATGGCGTCGAAGCGGTCGCGCAGGTGTCCGGCCTGAATGTCGCCGTTGCGCAGCGTGACCGGAGCGAAGCCGTACTCCTCCAGGATCCAGCGGGTCCATCCTTCGTCGATGGAGGCCGCCCACGAGCGATACAGGCCCACTCGGGCCTTGCCGGTGGAGACCGCGTCGTCGGGCGCTTTGGCGGCCGCCGCGGCCTGGAGCGAGAATTGATGCGCAATGGCGGCCACGCGCTCCCGATCCATGCCGGAGACGACCACCGCGCCAGCTTCCTTGTCCACCTTGCCGAAGCTCACCTTGCCGCCGCCCGCGAGCACGGCATGCAGCGCCTTGAAAACGGCATTGGGCTGATGGCTGAACCAGTAAGCCGCGCCGGTTCCCTGCACGCCGCCCTCGGGCGGCGTCACCTGGTGGATCGCGCGCAAGCCGGCGCGCTGCTCCGCACTCACCGGTTTCAGCACGGCGGCCGTCTCGACGCCCATCTGCATGGGCAGGGTCCATCCGGCCACATCGTACGGCCGGATGGGCGGCCCGTTGGGTCCATCCCGCAGGTCCGGGTAGCGCTGCGCTTCGAAGAGTTCTTTCACCAGCGGGGCGAAAGGCTGGTCCATGAGAATCACCCAGGCGCCTTTATATTCGCGCCCGTTGGCCGCAAACGGCTGTGCGGCCTGGTGCACTTCGATGCCGTCGATCAGCAGTTTCTCCACCAGCGTGGCCGCCGTGGGAAGGTCCCGCTGCTCCTGCGGAATGACGTACGCGAACGGCGGCTCGCTGCGGAAGCGCGCGATGTTGTCGCGCCCCGCCTGGTAGCGGTTGTAGAGCAGCGTCTCGCGATACTTCGCGGCCGTGTCCAGCACCGACATCGATGCGCCCAGCATATAGCGCACGGCATCGCCCAGACGCCACCAGCCGCCCTTCCACGGGCTGCTGTAAAACACCTCCGTCCGCAGGGGCTGCCGGTCCCTGGGAAAATCTTCGACGGTGTAGAAATGGGGCGTGGCGTAGCGGTACAGCGCCGTCTCCGTGAAGAAGGCGATGCTGTTGCGAAATATGTGCGTGAAGTCGAGGAACCCGGCATACCAGTTGTCGAAGCCCACCCGGTGGACGGCGCCGGGCATCTGGCGTTCGTCCAGATACGCGCCCATATTCATGCCCAGCACGTTCAGCCAGCGCAGCATCAGCGGGTGAATGTTGGAGGAGATCGGCTCGGTGAACGGGGGGATGAAGATACGCGCGGGAAAGGGCGCCGTCTGGTGGTGGCAGTAGAAAATGACGGGCGCCCAGTCGAGCTCGGCGCGTGTCACGTCCCGCGACTCCAGCATGTTGTTCATGTATCCGTCGCGGTTGTTGTCGTGGCCGACATATTCCTGGTAGAGGTCCGGCAGGGGGCTCACCTCGTACGGCGTGCCCAGGTTCTTGCGATACCATGCCACCACCTCGTTCTGGCCGTCCGGGTTGAGCGTGGGCCAGAGCATCACGATCACGTTGTCCAGGATGGCGTCGATTTCGGGATCGCCTTCGGTAGCCACCAGCTTGTAGGCCAGCAGAATGGACTGCTGCGCGCCGGCCACTTCGGTCGAGTGCATGCCGCCATCGATGTGCACGATGGCCTTGCCCTGGCGGGCCAGCGCCCGGGCGGATTCGTCGGTGAGCCCGCGCGCCTGGGCCAGTTTCTGCGAAATGGACTTGTACTGGTCCAACTGTGCGAGATTCCGCGGCGAAGAGATCAGCGCGATCTCCCAATCTAGCCCGCGCGTGGTCTTACCGACCGAGATGACGCGGATGCGGTCCGAGGCGGCGGCCAGGCGATGAAAGTAGGCGCGCGACTCGTCGTAATTGGCCAGGTAGAAATCGTCGCCGGGCTTGTGGCCGAGAACCGATTCCGGCGTGGGAACCTGCGCCGCGAGAGAAACGCAAACCAGGAGAAAACAAGGGACCGCGAGCTTTGCCGGCATCCCTCAGATTGTACAGCGCGGCGGGAGGGGCTCCGAGCGGTGGGGCCTGAACCTGGCGTTGAATGGAAGATCGCCACTCCGGGTCCGGGCAACGAAATCGACGTGTGCCATTACAAGCGTGCAATTGTGCCGAACGGCAATCGATTGCGCCCGTACTGACGTCGGCGCTGCGGCTCCGATCGCAGGATGAGGTGCGACCGCAACAGTTTCAATCTTGATTGATATATTCAGGTCCTGAAATTAAAAAAGAGCTTGAAATGGGAGCTCAAGTCATGCACAATTCATTTAAGGCGTTTCGAGCGGAAACTCGGATTAGCCAGGCAAGGAGGTGCCATGTCGCCGATAGGATCTTCCACAGAACCCACCCAACCCTCGACGGCCAGACAGCCGTCGGATGCACAACGCCAGGAGTGGATTCTCCGAGGAGCGGCAGGTCTCGCAATTGTTCTGCTCTTCTGGTTCGCATATCAAAATCAGTACAACGGGTCTGCACTGCTCGTTTTGGCCCCGTTGATCGCGGGCGCGTTTGTAACGGCCCTGCGTCTATCGGAGGTATCCGGCGCGGTCGATTCCGTCGAGAATTGGCTGAAGGCGGGCTCCGCCAGGGCGGCGTCGCGCCAGGGGAAGTTCGCGCGGTTTTTCCAACGGCCCTTTTTCGGCGCCAGCCTCGCGATCTGGCATTGGACCGCGCCCATACGGGACGCTCATCTACGGGCCGGCGTGCGCGTCACAGCGTTCATTTTCGTCTCCGGCATCGCCGTGACCCTGCTCGTGATGGCGGTTTACATCATCGTCGCCATAGTTGTATTGATGTTGACCATTGCGATTATTGGGTGGGCTTTATCGCTGTCGGGAAATTCCGGGTCTTCCGGTCGCGTGGTCCGGGTCACGCGTTATTCCAGCGACTGGCTGGGCCGGCCAAAGCAGGAGCATTTCGACAACACCGGCGAAAAGGTGGGCGAGAGCAAGCCGGATACAGATTGGCTGGGGCGGCCGAAGATGGTGCATACGGACGCTCAAGGCAACAAGACTGGCGAAAGCAAGCCGGACCGCGATTGGTTGGGCAATCCTAAGACGGTCCACACCGACGCAGCGGGCAACAAGAATGGCGAGAGTAAGCCGGATACGGACTGGTTGGGCGGTCCCAAGACGGTCCACACCGACGCAGAAGGGAACGTGATCGGCGAGAGCCGCGAGGAGACAGACCTTCTGGGTAGGCCGAAGACGGTTCACTACGGTAAGTGACGCCTTAGCTTATCGAAGCGGCGCAGTAGCGACATTGAGCGCCCGAGTCGTGATGCCCGCCGACTCGCACGTGATTCGAATGCGGGCGACGCCGCTCGCCGCTGTGCGGACAGTTCGTGTGTCATTATCTCCCAATCCAGCCCGCGCGTGGTCTTGCCGACCGGGATGACGCGGATGCGGTCGGAGGCGGCGGCCAGGCGGTGGAAGTAGGCTCGCGACTCGTCGTAATTGGCCAGGTAGAAATCGTCGCCGGGCTTGTGGCCGAGAACCGATTCCGGCGGACACCGGTGACAACGGATCTCACGATTTCTGCGGTGTCTTTTCAGCAGCTTGGCCGGTCGAAAAAAAGAGTCCCTCCTGTCGGCGGGCTATGCTGGGGGCAAAGAGAGAGTCCGGTCCCATCATTCTAACCTCTGAGTCCTCAACAGCTTCCCCAATGCCCTTCCGCTCCTTGTGAGCGTTCCCTTCCATTCCGGACTCCCTCTTCGCTTACCAATCGCCTCCCGCCGTCCGCCGTCCCGGCAAAAAAGATAATCCGTACCCTTTTAACCTTGATATCATCTACGGATAGGCTCCGCATGCCCGCCGGTTCCCATGCCTTTCAGGTCGGCTCCATCCGCTGCACGGTTCTCAGCGACGGGTACTTCCGCTACCCGGCGTCGTGGTTCTTCCCCAATGCCGATGCCGGCGAACTCGCGCGCGAGTTGGAGAACCGGCAACTGCCGCACGACTCGATTCTGAGCCCCTACACCTGCCTGCTAGTGGAAACCGGCCGCCACGTGGTGCTGGTGGATACCGGCGCGGGCGATTCCTCGCGCACCACCGGGGCGATTATGGCCCGCCTGGAGATGGCCGGCGTAAGGCCCCAGGACGTCGATACCGTGGTGCTGACCCACGCCCACCCGGATCACGTCGGCGGGGCCATCGATACGCGGAATCCGCGATCGCCCCGTCCGGCTTTTCGCAACGCGTTGTACATGCTCTCCGATCTGGAATGGGAATTCTGGACGGCCGCGCGCACGGACCTGCGCGCGTTGCCGCTGCCCAACGATCTGAAGTACGAACTCGATGCCACGGCCAGGCGCTGCCTGGCGCCGTTACGCCTGCAGATCGAGCCGGTCGAAAAGGAAATCGAAATCGTCCCTGGCGTGCGCGCCATCCCCGCTCCCGGACACACTCCGGGGCACCTGGCGGTGCTGCTTTCCTCCGATGGCGAGCAACTCCTGAATTTGGGCGATGCCGCCGTGCACCCGCTGCACCTGGAGCATCCCGAGTGGGGCAATGGGTTCGACCTGGCAGCGGAACAGGCGGCCGCCACGCGCCGCGCGCTGCTCGAGCGCGCCGTGGCGGAGAACATGCACCTGATGGCGTTCCATTTCCCGTTTCCCAGCGTGGGGCGCGTGGCTGCGCGCCCGGCGGGCGGTTGGGAATGGGTGCCCGGCTGGTAAGCCCCGTGCCCTGGCACGTCAATTGCTCCTCAAATAAATGAGAGAAATTGAACCCGAGAAGGCACAATTCAGAGAGGAAGCAATTTATGGATGCCTTGGTGGTAGGCGCAACGCTGGTCGGCAGCTTTCTGGGAGCCTTTGTGGTGCAGAGGGCGGCTCTGCAGGGCCTGCTGCGCATGATGCAGGGGGACCGCCGGGGCCGCCGGTAACGGCCCGCGAAACGCGCCCGCTACTTGCGCGAGCCGCGCTGCGGGTTCTTCAACTGCGACTGGCGCACCTTCATTTTCTTGCGTTTGGGCTTGCTGATCACGAAGGTGCCGCTTCCCAGGTACTCGGCCTTGTACACTTTATCTTCCGCCAATAGGACTCTCCTCTAACCGTGTGAATTGATCCCTCATTGTAGCGCGCATTATGCTGATAGAGTTGAGCAGCGTGCCAAAGATCGGAGCCGCGGCCGTACGGGAGCGGATACCGCCCACGCCCACTGCTCCCGCTGGCGGCACCGCCTGCGCCACCACAACGGATCCTGGGCTTCGAGCGGAGGGGCAGGCAGTGCCGCCTGCCGGACCCGTCGACGGATTTTCTTACGGGGTGTCGCGGTTGAGGCTCCGCTTTGCCGCGCTCGTGGCGGCGTTGCTGGTGTGGGCGGCGCCGGGCGCGGGGCAATCCGGTCCGCGCGCGCAGGCCCTGTGCGGGCAGGCCAACGCCATCGCCCAGGATCTGACGCGCATCTCCGGCATGAAACTGCGGCGCCGCGTTCCCTGCGATTTCATCAGCAAGGAGAAGATCAACCAGTTCCTGAACAAGCGCGTGAAAGACGTCGCCAGCCCGGAGGAGATCCGCGCCGAAGAGCTGACGCTCAAGAAATTCGGGTTGGTGCCGCGCGATTTCGACCTTGCCAAGAGCACCGTGGAACTGCTCACCGAGCAGGCGGCGGCCTTCTACGATTACAACAAGAAGAAGCTGTTCATCACCGAATCCACGCCCTCCGATACCCAGGAGCCGGTGCTCGCGCACGAGCTTTCGCACGCCCTGGCCGACCAGAATTTCAATCTGGCGCGGTTCATCCGCCAGGGGCGCAAGAGCGACGACGGCGCCACCGCGCGGCTGGCCGTGATGGAAGGCCAGGCCACGTGGCTGATGTCCGAATACCTGGCCCGCAAATCCGGCCAGTCCCTGAAGGATTCGCCCGCCCTGGTGGCCGCCATGAGTAACCTGAGCGACAGCGGGGCCGGGCAGTATCCCATCTACGAGAACGCTCCGCTCTACCTGCGCCGCACGCTGGTGTTTCCCTATACGAAGGGCATGCTGTTCCAGAACGCCGTGTTTCAGCGCGACGGAGAAGAAGGCTTTGGCGAAGTCTTCCGGCGCGCGCCGGTTTCCACGCAGCAAATCGTTCACCCCGAGAAGTATTTCGCCGGGCTCAAGCCCACCCGGCCCGCGCTCCCCGACCCGCATTTGCCGCGCGGCTACAAAGGCCTGGTGGGCGGCTCGCTGGGGGAACTGGAACACGGCATTCTGATCGAACAGTACGCCGGCAAGGAGCGCGCGGCGGAGATCGCGCCGCACTGGCGAGGGTCGATATTCGAGCTGCGCGAGAATAAGAAAGCGCGCCGCGTGGTGCTGCTGTACGCCGCGGAATGGGACAGCGAGGAGAGCGCGCGCGCCTACTTCGCCGTCTATCGTGAGGCGCTGGGCAAGAAGTGGCGCAACCTGGCGGTGGCTTCCGAAAGCGCCGACTCGGTCAGCGGGACGGGCGACGACGGACGGTTCCTGCTGCGGCGCGATGGGGCGACGGTCACCAGCATGGAAGGGCTGGACCCTGCGATACACTGAAGCTTATGTCAGGGCGCTCGTCTTTCAAGGCCATGGCTTTGTGGTTTGTGCTGATGGCGCAGGCACCGGGGGCGGAGTTGCCCCGCCCGTCGCCGCAACTGGCCATCAACCTCCCGGGCGGCAAGCAGGCGCTGCTCAGCCAGTATCGGGGCAAGGTGGTGGCGGTAGCCTTCATCCTCACTTATTGCCCGCACTGCCAGAGGGCCATCGGGTATCTGATCAAGGACCAGAACGAGCTCGGCCCGCGCGGCTTCCAGGTGCTGGCGTCGGCCATTGAAGGCATGGCGGCGGTGGCGCTGCCGAATTTCCTCAAGACCTTCAATCCCACGTTCCCGGTGGGGCTCAACGATCAAAAGACGGCGCTCGACTTCATGGAACACCCCATGGCGCTGATCCCGCACATGCCGCTGGTGGCGTTTGTGGACCGGCAGGGCATGATCCGCGCGCAATACGAAGGCGACTCTCCGCTGCTCACCGAGGCGCAGATGGAGAAGACCTTCCGCGACCAGATCGAGGAGCTGCTGAAGCCCGCCAGCGCGCCGGCCGGGAAGAGCGCCACCCGCAAGAGCGCCCCCAAGAAGAAGCAGGACTGAGGGCGCGCGGGGCCATCACGGTTGCTCCCCGGCCACCGCGGCCAGGACGCGCTCGAGCTGCGCCTGGCCGGCCACGCTGCCCTGGGCGATGCGCGCGTTGCCGCCCCCGCGTCCGCCGGCCGCGGCGAGGGCGGCCTTGAGCGCCTGGCCGGCATCGATGCCCGCATCGCCGGAAGCGGCCAGCAGCACCGAAGGCGGACTGGCCAACGCGGCGATGAACACGGCCTTCGGTTGGGCCGTGAAGTTCTGCGCGATGGCGCGCAACTCCTCGAGGCTGCCGTGCTCGACGCGGCGCGAGACGCGCCGCACGCCGTCCGGGCCGGGCGGCGTGGTCTGGTAGAGCTCCCTGCCTTGATAGGCGGCGAGATCGAGCTCCAGCTTGCGCCGCGCCTTGTCGGCGGCGCGCGCAGCTTCCAGTTGCGCCGCCACCATGGGCGCGGCGTCGTCGAGCGAAGCGGAGAACAGGTGCGCCACGGCGGCGAGCGCTTCGTAATCGGCGCGCGCTCGCGCGGTGGCGCGCGCGCCGCATAGAAATTCCACGCGCACGGCCTGCCGCACCTTTTCCAGCTTGCGGATGAGCACGGCTCCGATCTCGCCGGTGGAGCGCACGTGGGTCCCCCCGCAGGCGCTGCGGTCGAGCCCGTCGATGGAGACGATGCGCAGCGTACCCTCGCGGTCCGACGGCTTGCGCAACCCCTCGGTCTCGGCGGCGTGCTGGAAGGCCACGGTAACGGGACGGTTCTCGCAGACGATTTCATTGGCACGCCGCTCGGCCTCCTTCGCCGCGGGCGCTTCGCAGGCGCCGCCCTCCAGATCGATGGTGGAGGTCGCGGCCCCCAGATGGAAGCTCACCGTGTGCATGGAGAACAGCTCTTCGAAGACGGCGGAGAGAAGGTGCTGGCCGGTGTGCTGCTGCATGTGATCGAAGCGCCGGGGCCAATCGATGGCGCACTCGGCCGGACCGGTCCCGAGCGGCGCGGCGACCTGGTGCGCGACGCGCTCGCCCTGGTCGATCACTTCGCGAACGGGGATGCCGCCGATGACCCCGGTATCGAACGGCTGACCGCCGGAAGTGGGATAGAAGGCGGTGCGATCGAGGTACACGGTGAGGCCGTCGGCGGAGCGTTCGACGATGGAGGCGTGAAATTCGCGCAAATAGGAGTCGGTGTAATAGAGGCGTTCGGTCATAGCGACACTGCTATTGTGGCAGAACGATCACCGGAACTTCACGGCATCACTCATAGCGCAGCGCCACCATGGGATCCACACGCGTGGCGCGGCGCGCGGGGATGTAGCTCGCCAGCAACGCCGCGGCCAACAGCACCGCGGCCATGGCGGCGAAAGTCAGGGGATCGAAGGCGCTGACGTGGAACAACTGGCTGGCCAGCAGGCGGCTGAACCCCAGCGATACCGCCAGTCCCAGGGCCGCACCCATTCCCGCCAGCCGGAGGCCCTGGGAAATCACCAGGCGCAGGATCTCGCCCGGTTGCGCTCCCAGGGCCATGCGGACGCCCAGTTCCTGGGTGCGCGCGGTCACCGCGTAGCTGATCACCCCATACAGTCCGATCACCGCCATCAGCAACGCCATGCCGGCGAATACCGACAGCACCGTGACCACGAAACGGCGGGGGGCCAGAGAGCTTTCGACCATCTCGGAAAGCACGCGGATCTGCGACACCGGTTGCGTGGGATCGACCTTGCGGACCGCTTCGCGCAGGCCGGCGGCCAGGCGCGCCGGGTCGGCCGGCGTGCGGGCCAGGAAGGTAGTGAACGGCGGCGTGACCTGTTCCAGCGGGAAGTAATACTTGCCCTTGACTTCGTCGCCTGCCAGATCGGCATTCTTGACATGGCCTACCACGCCCACAATCGTGGCCCACGGCGCCCCGGAACCGCGGCGGATGTGCTTTCCAACGGGATTCTCATCGGGCCAGTATTGCCGCGCCAGGGTCTCGTCGATCACGGCGACCTGCTGCGTGCCGGAGCGATCCGAGGGAGTAAACACACGGCCCTGGCGGATGGGAATGCGGAGCACCGCGAAGTAGCCCGGACCGACGGCGCCCAGATCGCCGTGCGGGCCGGGATCGCCGGGAGGCGAGGGCCGCCCATCGATCTCGAATGACGCCGAACCGCCGTTGCCGCTGAAGGGCACCGGGATGCCGGCGGCCGCTTCGCTGACCCCGGGGGTAGTTGCCAGGTTGTCCACCACCGCGCGATAGAAAGCCGTGCGGCTGGCGTCATCGGCGTACCGCGCCGGTGGCAGGGAAAGGCCGGCGGTAATCACGCCGTTGGGCTGGAATCCGGGATTGACTTCCTGCAGGGCGGCAAGGCTGCGCAGAAACAGTCCCGCCCCCACCAACAGCACCAGCGCCAGGGCCACTTCACCGGCCACCAGGCTGGAGCGCAGATGCTGGCGGCCCAGACCCGCGGTGTTGGAACGCGCGCCTTCCTTCAACAAATCGTAGCGGTTGAGACGCGAAATGTGCCAGGCGGGCGCGATGCCGAACAGAATGCCGGCGCCGATGGCGGCCAGCGCGGTGAAGGCCAGCACGGCGCCATCCATGCGCACACCCACCGCCACCGGCAGGCCTTTTGGCGCCAACGCCAGCAAGCCGCGGATGGCGCCCAAAGCCACGCCCAAACCGGCGGCCGCGCCTGCCAGGGCCAGCACCAGGCTCTCCGCCAGGGTCTGGCGGATCAGGTCCCAACGGCCCGCGCCCAGAGCGGCGCGCACGGCGATTTCCCGGCTGCGCCCCGAAGCGCGCGCCAGCGTCAGGCCGGCGATGTTCGAGCAGGCGATCAGCAGCACGAAGCCCACCGCGCCCAACAGCACCAGCATGGGCTTCTTGGTGTCTCCCGCGATGAAGTCCGTAAAGGGCAGCAGGAACATGCCCCACTCGGAGTCTTTGGCGTAGCCGCCGTCCCGGGTGCCGCCGTTCTTCACGCGGTCGGCCAGCACCCGCACGAAAGCGTTGGCGCGTGAGAACACGATGCCGGGCTTCAGTCGCGCCACGGCGTTGTAGTTCTCGTTGAACCGGTTGTTCTCGGAATATTGACTGTCGCGCAGGCCTAACGGCACCCACAGGTCGATGTCCACCGGCCAGCGGAATTCCGGCCCCATGACGCCCACGATGCGGTATGGAATCCGATTCAGCTCGAGGGTGCGCCCCAACACGCCGGCGTCCTCCCCATAAAGGTGCTTCCAGGCGGCGTACGACAAGACCACGACGCGATTCGCATCCGGCTTGTCTTCTTCGGCGGTGAAGACACGCCCCAGACGCGCTCTGGCGCCGAAGACGTCGAACCAGCGCCACGTCACGTTCGCGCCGCGCAACCGCTCGGGAACGGTGGAGCCGGTGTAGTTGTAGTCGCCCTGACTAATGAGCGCTGCTGCATCGAAGAGTTGCGTGCTGTTCCGCACGTCGGCGAAATCGGGGATGGAGACCCCGATGTTGAGCAGCGCCAGCTTCTCGTACTTGACACGCAGCGCCACCACGCGGCCCGGGTCCGAGACGCCGGCGGGGTTCAGCAAAACCTGGTTTACGACGCTGAATATCGCGGTGTTGGCGCCGATACCGAGCGCCAGCGTAGCCACCGCCACCAGCGCATAGGCGGGGGTCCTGACCAGAGTGCGGATCGCATGCCGGCAATCGTTCCAAACGGAGGCAGAGGGCATGTCGATATATACTCCGCGGAGCCTGTTCGGTAACGCAAATGTTTTTGAAGGGCCGCGCTGCCTTCCAACCTCGCTCGCCCGTCCAGCCGGTGCGCCAGGCTCGGCCTCAGGCTAAGGTGTAGAAACAATGGACGGCGAACTCACCAAGTGGACTGGAACCATTTGCACCAGATCGTGTACCGGGGCTGGGTAGGGGAAAATGACCAGAGGGTCAAGCACCGTGCAGGAAGATGGTGCGCCCGGACAGATTCGAACTGCCGACCTACTGGTTCGTAGCCAGTCGCTCTATCCAACTGAGCTACGGGCGCATAACGAAATTTTACCACGCCAGATCTGAGTGCGCCAGACGCAGTCTTGTCTCATACAAGATGAGCCTGGAGTGGGGGTGCGTTTCTCATACAAGATGAGCCTGGAGGAGCGATCCGGCATGCTGGGAGTTGATCATCAGCATGCAAGCACCAGAGAAGTTGAGCCTGGAACAGATCCGGG
>JAIQEX010000055.1 GCA_020073615.1 Terriglobia bacterium | reverse complement strand
GCATTGCCCTGTTCTTCACGCGAACCTACGCGCGCCTGTTGCGTCCAAAACTCGCTCAAATCATGCCCGCTGGTCCACCCGGAGACTCTCCTCTCCGGGCCGCCTTCGATCGTCTCCAGACGGAGATTGACCGCTGCTGCAAGGAGGAAAAACTCGTCGCCTGAAAACTTGACTCATTTACATTACAATCTCTTGGGTAAGGACTCTAGCGGATGCGGCGGCTTCCCGGCTCATGCCGGACGTCATCGAGAACCTGGCGAACGGCGTCGACGATCGCTTCGGGCGCCTGGTAGATGAGGTCGCCCCTGCTCTCGGGGAGCACCATCTGTTTTCCCCGCGTGGACAATCGGGCCAGATCGGTCTGTAGCTCCATCCATAAGCTGCGGGATGCGGATTCCACGGCGGAGTTTTCGGAACTGACCACAATGAGTGGACGGTCGCCGAGACTGCCCGCTGCCCGCGCCTGGGTTGTGCTCTGTACCCAGGAGGCGATGTCTTGTATGAGCGCGGCCCGCGCCTTGGGGGCCTGGGCCAGGCGCCAGATGGTGTTCCATTCCGAGGCGGTCATTCCCGCGGGGAGTGGGGGCGCCGGACGATTGGCCGAACCCAACCGGTAGAGCCCGAACAGGTTGAATGCCTGCGCCGCAACATCCTGTGAGTGGCCTACAAACTCCGGAAAGCGCGCCATTCTCCCGCGGCCAGGCCCGGCTCTTGTAAAGAAATCCGGATGGACGCCGTCGACCATCACCAGGCCGGCCACGCTGTCCGGATAGAACCGCGTGTACAGGCGGGCATCCAGGGCCGCCGACGATTCCGCCACCAGCACATAAGGCGGGGGAACGCCAGCCGCGGCCAGGAGGGCATGCAAATCGCGGGCGTGGGAGGCACTGTCGCGCGGATAGGGGCCGGCGTCGCTCCAGCCGGAGCCAGCCCGATCGTACCAGCACGCCGTGGTGAATTTTGCCAACTCGCGCTGAATCCGTACCCAACTGTAGCCGGGCCGCTGGACGCCGTTTTCGAACATCGCTTTGGGCGTGTTGTAGAAAGTCCAGGTGGCGCCGGTTTCCAGGATGATGGCGGGCTGGCCCACGCCGGAGCAATAGATGTTGAGCATCCGGCCGCCGATATCCACGGAGCGGCCCACTTGCGGGAGGGCCTCCCGGTCTCGCGCGCGCTGTACCTGCTCGTAAAGGGCGCCGGAGACCAGGGCGATCGCCAAGAGGCCTGCCCCAAAGATCAAAACAGCCAGTGTCAGCCTTCTCCCTTTCGCGGACATAGTCGTATTCTGTTATATCGGAATCCGAACTATCTGTCTACCGCGAATTCAGCATAGAAGGGGCGGAGAGCAAGTCAAAGAAGAGCGGCGCGTTGGCGAGCGGCGCGGGCGGCGGGGTTACGGAGGGGGCGGCGGAGAGGGGAACGGGACCGGCGGCGGGATCGGGGTGAGTGTCAGGAACAAAGCCAATTTGGGGGCGCGGCGATTGATTTGGCAGGGGATCGGGCGCGGGGAGGAGGACGGAGGGAAGCGGGGAGAGGGCGGGGGGATCGGGGTCGGGCGGGGCCTGGGCGGACAGCTCCTGAGCGTGGCGCAGCTCCTTGAGGGTGCGGAGATAGGAGCGCTGGGCGGAATCGATGAGGCGCTGCAGGCGGACGAAGGTATTGCTGGAGCTGGCGAAGACGTTGCCGAGGGGGGCGTCCTCATCGGTTTTGTAGGCGTCCTGGATTTTGGCGGTCCAGAGGTGGGCCTCGACGGTGCGGAAGCGGCGGAGCTGCCACTCGGCGGAGACGAGGAGGTCGACGAGGGCGCGCTCGTCGGGATTGGCGGGCTGGAAGCGCTGATGGTACTCGGCGTTGAGGGCGGCGAGGGCGTCGGGGTCTTCGCCGGGGATGATGTGGGACTGGGCGTCGATGCCGGTTTTGAGGGCATTGAAGCGGACGGCGGCCTTGCCCTCGACGGAGCGCGGACCGGTGGATTTTTGCGAATTACGGCGATTCGCGGAGATTTGCAGGGGAGTAGACATGAGTTTGGAAATTTGGGTAGACAGACTGGGGGTCTGTTTCAATTCGAGGATAACTGGCGAGCGGAGGCGGGGAAGCGGGGGCGGGCGGTAAGTGGTTGAGGGGATGGGGGGAATTTTGGGTGGTGGACTTGTGATTGGTTTCGCCGGGTTCACCCTGCCTTGTATGCCGGTGAGGTGTTTCATCAATCTTGCATACGTCATCTGGGGTCTTCAGCCCGACGCCGTGGGGGCTGAAGCTCCGCACCACAAGGCGTGCAAAGCTCAGCCAAATGAGGCCCCTCCGGGTTTACGCCGGGAAGAGATTCGTCATCCACGCAGTCCAGGCGGACTGGTCGCGCGCCACGACGGCTGCTGCGGTGTCGCCGTAGAGATAGAAGTTCACTGTGACCCACGCTTTCTCGCCGGCGGGGCACGCGGTGGCAAACACCGCACCCGGAGCGGGCAGATCGACGCGTAACAGCGTGTGTGGATTCCCGGCGGCATTGACTGACTCCACGATGCCGCTCAATGGAGGGGCACCGTCGCCCGCATTGCGCCGCTCGCCCGGCACTGCCCCCGCGAGATTCAGGGCACCCGCGAGCTTCTCCCATGCGCCCGAGGCCGCCGGCATCGCTACGAGTTGGATTAGCGAACTCGGCTGGCCGGCGAAGTGCTCCAGATACAGCCGCAGAATGCGGAAGAATGTGGGCCAGCCGGATTCGGTGCCGGTCAGTTGATTGTCCCAATCATCGGTCTCGGCGAAGAGGCTGTGCACCACGCGCACTATGCATGTGCCACCGCCGCGGGCCTCCACAATCCATTCGGTGGCCACGGTGGGCGTGTTCGGCCCCCAGGACCCTTCGGCCGCGAAGCGATGCGGCGCGTCCCATTCGGTGATTGTTTTGACGGAGTCCATGCCCCCTCCGAAGTGGGTAGTGACGGTGCCGCCGACGCGGCCATCGATCTCGGTGGGCACAAACCATGCGCCCACGCCCGGACCGGTGGCGATTGCTTGCCACACCTGTTCCGGGGTGCCCGGTACTTCCACTTCCACCTGGACCGAACGGCGTCCGTTCGCTTCTTTCTTTACGCTCATACTGCGGTCTCCTTTTTTTCTTGGGGTAATGGGTGCGCCACCAGAACGAGGCGGTGCGTGCGTCCGCCCAGGGCGGAAGCGTCATGATAACGCGCCGCGAGCTGAGTGATCGCGGCGGTGAGTTCGCTGCTGAATTGCGCGCGCTCGGCGGCCGAGCGGAAGCGGATCTCGGTGTCGATCGAGAGCGTGGCGAGGCGCTTGCCGGTTTCGCGCGCGCGGGTGGCGAGTTCGCTGACTTCACGGACGACACGGGCCGCCAGCGCGATCAGATAGCCCGCCGACAGGCGGTCGCGGCTGCGCCCAGGGTCGGACGCCGCGGGGCCCATGGCGGCGGGCGACACAACGTAAGACGACGCGGTGGCTTCCACCAGGCGCTCTGTGATGCCGCCCCACTTGCGTTCGCTGGTAGGGCGCACGAGGTGGTGGCTCTCCAGGGCGCGCAGGTGGTAGTTCACTTTTTGGCGTGGAAGGGAGAGGCGCGCGGCCAGGGTGGCCGCCGACGCGGGCTCCGACAATTCGGCCAGGAGCCGGGCGCGGACCGGGTCGAGCGCGGCGGCGGCGGCCTGCGGAGACTGTATGACCTCGACATCCAGCACGAGAATATTAGAACATTGACAAATTAAGTTGTCAAGAGAAAAACCGCGGCGCCGTGGCGCTCAGGATGCCGACCTTGCCTTCGGCGCTTGGGAAAAGTGACCCACGTCTACTTTCCAAAACTGACCCAGGCGATCTGGCCGGATTTCGGGGGCCCGGCCCGGATCGATTCCGACCGTTACCAGCCAGCGCACCACTACTGTTGCCGCCGTCCCAGCAATCGGGCGCGGATTCCCTCCGGCCGCTACCGGGCTTCATTCGATCTCCCGGTCTCCCGATGCTCCGGCTTCGCCGCGCCAGGTATGCCTCCAGTTCCGAGGGATGCCGCAGACAAATATCCAGGCGCCTGACAGGCATCGGCCAACGAAAGCGACGGATACTGTTGAACGATCTCCTCCGCGGTTGCACCGTCGCCAAACGCGGACCATACCGTGTCCAGTGCGATGCGAGTGCCGCGTGGTATCGGCCCGGTGTGGAGCGCTTCCGGCATCCCGTTCAGCGTAGCGCCGGGCTGGAGGACTGTGCAGACGCCGCACCGCGGGCGCGGCGGGCCTGGTGAGCCCAGGCGTCCGGGCGATGGCCAACGACGTAACGCCAACCTTATCGTGAAGGAAGACGGCGGACCACGCCGGCTCTCTCGTCAGGCGTGGAACGAGTGAAGGATCCACGTTCCGGGACCGATTTTCGAGATGCGGCGACCTTCTCCGCGCGCGGCGCCGGCTTCATCGCCGCCGGCGGCACTTCCACGAGGTAGTCGTAGACTCCACGCCTTTTTTCGACCGGGTCCGGTGGGATGACGGTGCGCTTCTCCAGAATGGTGCAGCCCTCGACTGTGCCACCAACTTCGTGATCAAATCGTGAACGAACCGTCCTGGTCATGGCCGCGCTTCCTCGATAGACGAGATTAACACGATTGAAGCTGCGTCCTCCGCGGCGCCGGGCGAATCGGCGGATGCGATACTGGGTGACGGATGAAGCGGAGCGAGCCTGGCCGGCTGATCGTGGGGATTACGGGCGCCACGGGCACGATATTCGGAGTGCGGATACTGGAGGCGCTGCGCGGGTCGGCGGTGGAGTCGCACCTGATCATCAGCAAGTGGGGCGCGCGCACGCTGGTGCACGAAACGGCGTACACGGTGGAGCAGGTGCAGGCGATGGCGACGTGCTGTTATGCCGTGGGCGACGAGGGGGCGGCGCTTTCGAGCGGGTCGTTCGTGACCAGCGGGATGGTGGTGGCGCCGTGCAGCATGCGCACCCTGGCAGCCATCGCGCACGGGCACGGGGATCACCTGATACACCGCGCGGCGGACGTGGTGCTGAAGGAGCGGCGGAAGCTGGTGCTGGTGGTGCGCGAGTCGCCGCTGCACGAGATCCACCTGGAGAACATGCTGAAGCTGGCGCGCATGGGGGTGGTGATTCTGCCGCCGGTGCCGGCATTTTACAACCATCCGGGATCGCTCGAGGCGATGGTGGACCACATCGTGATGCGCATCCTGGACCAGTTCGATATCCACCTGGACTTGGCGGAGCGCTGGGAAGGCAAGATGACGGCGGGCGCGCCGCGGGCGACGCGGGGCAGCGGGAGTGAGGAGTAGGGCGCAGCTTGCGGCGGCGATCGCGCTGGCTGCGACGATGCCCGGTTGCCGGACGGCCGCGCCGCTGGGGACGGATGCAGATTTGAGCGGGTACGTGCCGGCGGACACGGTTGCGCTCGCCGCGGTGCGTCTGGACCAATTGCGAGCTTCGCCGCTATATGCGGACCTGCCGGCGGCAGCGCGGGCGATGGTGGAACCGTTGCACGAGGCCCGCTACCTGCTGGTGGCGTGGGACGGCAAGGAGTTTCTGGCAATTGCGCGGGGGAGTTTTCGGGAAGCGCCGCCGGGGGCCACGCTCGCAGCACGGGATGTCGCCCTCGCGGGGACGGACGAGCGGGTGCGCGCCGCTGTGGCGCAGCACCGGACGGGCGGCACGGGCGCGCCCGATCTGCTGGCGCAGGCGGCAGGCAAGGCCGCGGGCAGGCAGATCTGGATGGCGGCGCGAGGGAGCGCCACGCTGCCATTCGAGGGGAACGCGGACAATGTGAACCGGCTGCTTCACGCCACGCAGTACACCACCGTGACCGCGCAGTTGGGAGACGGAATCACAGTGGACGCGACGGCAGTATGCGGCTCGGCCGGCGGCGCGCGGCGGTTGGAAGAGACGCTACGCGCGCTGTTCTCGCTAGCCGCGGCGGGCAGCGAGCGGCGGCCGCAGTGGGCGGCGCTGCTGAGTAAGATCGAGGTAAGCCGGGACGACCGGACGGTGCGAGCGGCGTTTGCGGGAGGAGCGCGCGAGGCGGAAGAGCTGCTGCGGGTGTTTTGACGGCCTCAGGCCTGCGGCGGGCGCACTTTTTCCACGACTTCCTTGGCTACGGCGGCGGTGTTGGCGTGAATGGTGATGGTGTCTTCGACGCTTTGCGCGTAACCGCCGGCGAGCACGATGGCGACCGGGATCTGATGGGTGAGGGCGGTCCAGATGACCAGGCGGTCGCGCTCGAGCAGGCCGTCAAAAGTGAGCGAGAGGCCGCCCAACTGGTCTTCAAAGAAGGGGTCGGCGCCGGCCACGTATAAGACCAGCTCGGGGCGAAAAATGGAGAGCGCGGCGCGGTAGCCGTTGCCCAGGCGGTGCAGGTATTCGCCGTCGCCGATGCCGTCGGCGAGGTGGATATCGAGGCTGGAGGGCGGTTTTTCGCTGGGATAGTTGTTGAACTGGTGAATGGAGATGGTGAAGACGGAGAGGTCGCCCGCGAAAATCGCTGCGGTGCCGTTGCCGTGATGGACGTCGCAATCGACCACCATGGCGCGCTGGATTTTGCCATCGTGCTGCAGGCGGCGGATGGCCACGGCGATGTCGTTGATGGCGCAGAACCCCTCGCCATGGCCGGGGAAGGCGTGATGGAAACCGCCGCCGACATTGAAGCCCACGCCGGCAGTGAGCGCCAGTTGCGCCGCCAGGATGGTGCCGCCGGCGGCCAGCCAGAAGGCCTCCACCATCTGCCGCGAGTAGGGGATCTCGAGCTGGAGGATGTCCTGATACGACAGCGTGCCGGTGCGCAGTTTGGCGACCCACTCGGCGTCGTGCACGAGCCGGATGTCTTCGTCGCTGGCGGGCGGGGGCGCGACGAAATCGTCCTCGGCGGCGAAGCGGGTACGGAGGAGCCGGTCGTGGAGCCAGCGAAACTTCTGGGAGGGGAAGACGTGTTCTCCGAGGTGCAGATCGTAGCCCGGGGAATAGACCAGGCGGAAGGGGAGCCCCATGGCTAGCTGCGCTCCGCCTGCAGCGCGGTGACCGCCGCCACGTTGAAGATATCCTCGGCGGTGCAGCCGCGGGAAAGGTCGTTGGCCGGCCTGGCGAGTCCTTGCAGGAAGGGACCGATGGCCATGGCGCCGCCCAGCCGTTCGACCAGCTTGTATCCGATGTTGGCGGAAGAGAGGTTGGGGAACACGAGCGTATTGGCGCGGCCGGCCACGGGGGAGCCGGGCGCTTTGGATTTGCCTACCACCTGCGAGACGGCGGCGTCGGCCTGGAGTTCGCCATCGACGTTGAGGTCGGGGGCGCGCGCCTGCACGATGCGGAGCGCCTCGACCACCTTGTCGACCTCGGGATGGCGGCCGCTGCCCTTGGTGGAGAAACTGAGGAGGGCCACGGCGGGCTCGACGCCGAGGAGGGCGCGCGTGCTTTCCGCGGTGGCCACGGCGATATCGGCGAGCTCGCCGGCGGTGGGATCGATCACCACGGCGCAATCGGCGAAGGCCATGAGCCCGTTGTGCCCGAGCGAGCGATCGGCCAGCGCCATGATAAAGACGCTCGATACCAGGCGGGCGCGGGGATGGGGCCCCACGGCGTGGAGCGCGGCGCGGACGGTCTCCGCGGTGCTGTTGACGGCGCCGCCCACGCTGCCATCGGCATCGCCCGCGGCCACCATGAGCGAGGCGAAGTAGAGCGGCTGGCGCGCGATGGCGCCGGCCTCCACCTGCGTGATGCCTTTGGCGCGCCGCCGTTCGTAGTAGAGCGCGGCGTAGCGGGCGGCGAGCGGGGAGCGGGCGGGGTCGGTGAAGGCGACTCCCTCGAGGGGGTGGGGCGGCGGCGGTCCGAGGAGGACGGGTTTCACGACGCCTTCGCGCGCCAGGCGGGCGGCGGCCGCGAGCACCCGCGGATCGTCCCCTTCGGGAAATACGATGGTCTTTTTCAGCTTGCGGGCCCGCTCGAGGAGCCCTTGCATGAAGAGCCTTGCCGATTCAGGAATAGCCGCCATGGCGCCGAGAATCTGAGTCTAGCAGGAAACCGAATAATTGACGCGGAGGCGGTGGATGCCGGGCAGGGCCGCTAACGTTTGGACGGCCGCGGCGTCTTATGCATAGCCGGCTAGGGCTAGCTGGCTGGGGGTGGAAATGGCGAAACATGCGAACGACCGGCTGGGGGGGACGCTCGATCTGCTGATTCTCAATGCGGTGGCGCGGTCGGGGGCAATGCACGGGTACGCCATCGCACAGGCGATCCGGGGGTGGTCGGACGAAATGCTCGAAATCGAAGACGGATCGCTGTATCCGGCGCTGCACCGCATGACCGAAGAGAAATGGCTGAAGGCGGAGTGGGGAATCACGGAGACCAACCGGAAAGCGCGGTTCTACGCGATCACGGCGGCGGGGCGGAGACAACTGGAGTCGGAAGAACGGACCTGGGCGCAGTTGATCGACGCGGTGGGACGGGTGTTGCGAGGAGCGGGGGCTGGGGGCTAGGGGCTGGGTACCGGGGAGTGGAAGGAGACGGGAATGTCGCTGTGGAGCCGGTTGCAGAATGCCGTACGGCCGGGGCGGTTGGACGGGGAACTGACGAGCGAGGTGGAGACGCACCTGGCGCTGCTGGAAGCCGAGGAGGTGAAGCGCGGGGCGAGCCCCGAGGAAGCGCGGCGGCGGGCACGGCGGAGGTTTGGAAACGAGGCGGTGTACCGGGAGCGGGCGCGGGAGCGGGACTTGCTGGGGTGGGTGGAGAGCACGCTGCGGGACGCGGCGTTCGCGGCGCGGCAGTTGCGCAAGGCGCCGGGGTTCACGGCGACAGCGGTGCTGCTGCTGGCGCTGGAGATCGGGGTGAACACGGCGATCTTCACGCTGTTGAACAGCATCGTGCTGCACCCGCTGCCGCTGGAGCACGCGGAGCGGCTGGTGGTGCTGCTGGAGGAGATGCCGGGCGGCGGGGACAGTCCGCCCTCGTGGCTGGACCAGAGGGACTTCCGGGAGCAGAACCGCGTTTTCGAATCGGTGGGGGCGTTCTCCTATGCGAGCACGTTTGTGCTGCGCGCGGGCAGCGGGGAGACGAGCCGGGTGCGCGGCGGGCTGGTAACGCCGGACTACTTCACGACGCTGGGAGTGAGGCCGGTGGTGGGGCGGCTGTTCACGGCGGAGGAGGCGCAGGCGGGGAACGACGCGGTGGCGCTGGTGCACGAGGACTTCTGGCGGGAGACGCTGAATGGGGACCCGGCGGTGCTGGGGAGGGAGATCGAGTTGAACGGGCGGCGGTCGAAGATCGTGGGGGTGCTGCCGCGGCGGTTCCGGTTCCCGTGGGACCAGGTGGCGGTGTGGGCGCCGCTGGTGCCGGCAGCGGAGCAAGCCAAGGACCGCGGGTGGCACGGGTTTCCGATGGTGGGGCGGCTGAAGGCGGGGGTGAGGCTGGAGCAGGCGGAGCGGGAGTTGTCGGGGGTCATGAAGCGGCTGTCGGCGGCGTACCCGGAGCAGGACCGGGACCGGACCCATGTGCTGCTGTGGCCGTTGCAGCGATGGAGCGTGGGGCAGACGCGGGACCGGCTGGTGGTGCTGCAAGGGGCGGCGCTGGCGGTGTTCCTGATGACCTGCGCGAACGTGGGGAGCCTGCTGTTGGCGCGCCATTCGGGGCGGCGGCGGGAGTTCGCGCTGCGCGCCGCGCTGGGAGCGTCGACGGCGCGGCAGATCCGGCAGCACCTGACGGAGAGCCTGCTGCTGGCGGGGATCGGGTGCGCGGCGGGAGCGGTGGTGGCGTACGGGGGAGTGCAATTCCTGCTGCGGCTCTACGGGACGTCGCTGCCGCGGGAGGCGGAGATCGGGGTGGACTGGCGCCTGGTGGTGTACTCGGCGGGAGCGACGCTGGCGGGCGCGGTGGCGTTCGGGCTGGCGACGGCGTTGGCGGGCCGCGCCGGCGGCCTGGAGAGGGCCCTGCGGGAAGGAGGGCACACGGCGGGGAGCCGGAAGAGCGCGCGGACGCGGAAGGCGCTGGTGGCGGCGCAGGTGGCGTGCGCGGTCACGCTGGTGGCGGGGGCGGTGGAACTGGTGCGCGGCTTCGAGAGGCTGACGCGGGTGGAGAGCGGGCTGGACATGGCGCACGTGCTGACCATGCGCGTGGCGCTGCCGGATTCGCAGTACGGGGACGGGGCGGGGATCAGCGACTTTTTCGAGCGGGCGGTGAGCCGGGTGAGCGCGGTGGCGGGGGTGAAGAGCGCGGCGTCGATCAACCTGCTGCCGATCCAGCAATCGGGATTCAACGGCAGCCTGGAGGTGCCGGGGCTGCCCAAGCCGCCGAGCAACTACTTCGTGGAGCTCCGCTGGGTGAAGGGCGACTATTTCCGGACGATGGGGATACCGCTGGTGCGCGGGCGGAACTTTCTGCCGGAGGAGATGGGGGGGCGGAGAGGGGCGGCAATCATCAACGAAACGATGGCGCGGACGTTGTGGGGGGAGCGAGACCCGATCGGGTGGCCGCTGGAGACGACGCCGGACCCGGGCCGCGTGGTGGGGGTGGTGCGGGACGTGCGGCAGTCGGGGCTGGAGCAGGCGGCGCGGCCGGAGATGTACATGCCGCTGACGGCGGAGAGCTTCCGGCAGACGGAGCAGTCGATCGTAGTGCGCTCGCCGCTGGGGGCGGCGGCGTTGGGGGCGGCGATCCGGAGGGAGATTGCGGGGGTGGACGGGCAGGCGGCGGTGTACCAAGTGCAGCCCATGGAGGAAGTGGCGGCGGAATCGGTGCGCTACGCGAAGATCACGGCGACGCTGCTGGCGCTGTTCGCCGGGCTGGCGCTGCTGCTGGCGGCGTTCGGGCTGCACGGGGTGATGTCGTACGTAGTGCACGAGCGGATGCGGGAGTTCGCCATCCGCATGGCGATCGGGGCGCAGCCGGGGCAGTTGGCGGGGGCGATTTTCGGGCAGAGCCTGAAGATGGTGGGGGTGGGAGTGGCGCTGGGGCTGGGCGGGGTGTGGGTGGTGACGCGGGTGCTGCCGGACGTGCTGTACGGGGTGCACGCGGTGGATGCGAGGTCGGTGGGCGCGGCGGTGGCGGTGCTGGGGGCGGCGGCGGGTGTGGCGCTGGCGGCGCCGGCGTGGAGGGCGACGCATATCGATGCCATCGAGATGCTGAGGGAGGACTGACCGCCTTCAATCGCCGAGGAATTTGCCGAGGGGGCGCAGGCCCTTCACGTTGTCGCACACGGCCTTGAGCGCGGCGGTGAGCGGTATGGCCAGCACCAGGCCGGCGGCGTCCCAGAGGAAGCCCCAGAACATCAAGGAGAACGTGACCACGAGCGGGTTGAGATGCACGCGCGAGCCCACGATCTTGGGATAGAGCACGTTGAGTGCGATGAGGTGCAGCGACGCCACCGAGACCACCACCAGCACGTACAGGGGCACGGTGTTGATGCCCAGGGCGGCAAACAGCGGCGGCACCATGGCGAGCGGCAGTCCCACATAAGGCACCAGGCTCAATATGCCGCTCAACGGCCCCATGAGCAACGGGTAGGGCAGGCGCATGCTCCAGAACATGACCGAGCTGATGAGGGCCAGCACCAGGCCCAGCAGAAAGTTACCCACCACGAAGGCGCGCACCATGTCGGCGATGCCCTGCAGGCTGCGGGTGGCCACGGTGCGGTCCTCGCCGTGGAAGAACTGGAGGAAGCTGCGGTTGATGTGGTCGCGCCAGCTCAGCATGAAATAAACCAGGAACGGGATGAACGACGCCATCAGCAGGATCTGGTAGAACGAGCTGAGGCGAGAATAGACGTAGTCGCCGATGCGCAGGCGCTCCTCGTGAATACGCACCTCGGGGATGGCGTTTCCGGCGGGGGGCGCGGCCGGCGGGTTCCCCTTCTTATTGCCCTTGCGCTGTTGCGCCTGCTGCTGCTCCTGCTGCGCGCGCAACTTCTCCTGTTCGCGCTGGCGCGCCGGGATCAGCAGTTGGTAGGCCCGCTCTTCCATGCCCGCGTACTTCTGCTGGATGTTGTCGACGATGTCGCCGATGCGCTGGCCGTACCGCGGCAGATCCTGGTACACGGCGGAGAGCTGCGAATAAGCGCCCATGCCGATGATGTAGAGGAACAGCAGCGCGATGGTGCACACCACGAAGCTGGCGAGCGAGCGGTGCAAGCGGGCGCGCATGAGCAGGGTCACCAACGGCTCCAGGATGAACGCCGTGACCAGGGCGATGATGGAGGTGATGAAGAAGACGCGGCCGAGGTAAAGGATGGCGATGATGGCCGCCGCCGCCAGGATGGGCGAAGCCGACTGGCGCGCGTCCTGGACGGCTTTCGCTGTGCTGGTGAGAGGCTTGGTGATCAGCGCCACGGGGCATGCCGGCCTTTGTCTCGACTGTAACATGGCGCCGTCTATAATGAAATTGATTTGACCGCCGCGAGACGCCGCATCCTGGCTTTGGACCTGGGAAAAAAACGCATCGGCCTGGCCATCAGCGATCCCCTGGGAATGACCGCGCAGGGCCTGCCCAACCTGGTGCGCACCAACAAGCGCAGCGACCTGGCGGCGATCGGGCAACTGGCGCGCGAGCGCGAGGCGGGACTGATTCTGATGGGCAACCCCATCAACATGGGCGGATTGGAAGGCCGCCAATCGGGCTGGGTGCGCGAGTTCGCCGCGGCGCTGGAGAAGCATACGGGCCTTCCCGTGCGGTTGTGGGACGAGCGTCTGACTTCGGTGGAGGCGGGGCGCGTGCTGCGGTCGAGCGGCATCAGCATCGAGAAACGCGCGGCGGCGGTGGACCGGCTTTCCGCGGTGATCCTTTTGCAGAGCTACCTGGATTCGCTATGAGACGCTTGCTGGCGCGCCTGCTGGCGGTGGCGGCGCTGGTGGCGTGCGCCTACGCTTTCCGGGTGCTCCGGCCGTACCGGGGATTTCAGGGCGAGGTGTTCGTGGACATCCCGCACGGCACCTCAAGCGGACAGATGGCGGACCTGCTGGCCGCCAGCGGGGTGGTCCGCAGCCGCTGGGATTTTCTGTTGGCGCGCCTGACGGGGCGGGGGCGGGTGCTGCAAGCCGGCGAATACCGCTTCGACCATGCCGCCTCGGCCGCGGAAGTGCGGGCGCGGATCGCGCGCGGCGATATCTTCTATTACGAGCTGGTGGCGCCCGAGGGCTGGAACATGTTCGATATCGGCGCCGCCTGCGACAAGCTCGGGGTGTTTCCGGCGAGCGGTTTTGTGGCCGCGGCGCGCAGTCCCGCGCTCATCCGCGACCTGGACCCGGCGGCGCCGTCGCTCGAGGGCTACCTGTTTCCCAACACCTACCGGCTGGGCCGGAACACCACGCCCGAGGGGCTGTGCCGCATGATGACCGAGAAGTTTCGCGAAGTGTGGCGCGCGCTCGACAGCTCCGCCAGCGTGCACGACACGGTGACCGTGGCCTCGCTGGTGGAGAAGGAAGGCAAGCTCGCCGAGGAGCGTCCGCGCATCGCCGCGGTGTTTGAAAACCGGCTGCGCATCGGCATGAAGCTCGATTGCGACCCCACGACGATCTACGCCGCGCTGCTGGAGGACCGCTACCGCGGGACGATTTACCGGTCGGACCTGGACAGCGAGGCCCCCTACAACACCTATCGCCATGCCGGCCTGCCGCCCGGCCCCATCGCCAACCCCGGCCGCGCCTCCCTGGAGGCGGCGCTTCATCCCGCCGCTTCGGGCGCACTCTATTTCGTGCTGCGGCCCGACGGCTCGGGAGCGCACGAATTTTCCAACAACATAGCGGCGCACGAAGCCGCCACCGAGAAGTACCGCCGTGGGCTCCGGAACCATCTCCGTTAAGAGGCAGTTGCGCGATTACCTGGAGGCGGCGCGGCCGCCGGCCATCACGGCGGCGGTGTGGCAGGAGCTGCTGGCGCGGCTGGCGCCGGTTTCGGAAAGCTATCTGCGCGACCTGTTGCGCGCCACCGGCCTGCCCTTCGAGCAGCCCTATGCCGGCATCCGCCAGCACACCTTCGAGGAGCTGGAGCAGTCGCTCGGCGAGATGTACGAGGTGTACGCGGCCACCCTGGCGGCGGGCGACCGGGAACGCGCGCGCTACGCGCGGCGCCAGGTGATGGCCGCCAAGGACCGCGCCAAATTCCTGGCGCGCAACCCGCGCACGGCGCCGGAAAAGCAGGCGCAGAAGGAAGAGATGGCGCAGTGGATGCTGGTATGGCTGGAGAATCCCGAGGTGTTTGCGGCCTGGGTTGCGGCGCGGAAGGCGCGGATGGGCCGGGACCGCTGATGAACTTGACAACCCGCCTTCGGTACCCGCACGCTGGACCTTTATGCCGCTATACCAGGTCATCGTCCTGGCCGTCGTCCAGGGCCTTACCGAGTTTCTGCCCATCAGCAGCACGGCCCATCTTTTCCTCACTTCCTGGCTGCTCGGCTGGCAATCCGAAGCGCTCGATTTCGATATCGCGCTGCACATCGGCACCCTCCTCGCCGTCCTGCTCTATTTCTTGCGCGACTGGCTGCAGATCGTCGCGCAGGGTTTCGGCATGCATATCGGCCGCGACCAGGAACTCAGGCACAACTACATGCTGCTCTGGCTGCTGGCCATCGGCTCCATTCCTGTCGGGGTTGTCGGCGTGGTTTTCAGCAAACAGGCCGAGACCACCTGGCGCAATCCTTATGTAATGGGCGTGATGCTGATCCTGGTGGGCGCGCTCATGTGGCTCGCCGAAAACGCCGGACGCAAGGGGCGCAACCTGGCGGCGGTGGACCTGCCGGATGCCATGGTGATCGGCGCGGCACAGGCGCTGGCCATCGTGCCCGGCACTTCGCGCAGCGGCATCACCATGACGGCGGCCCTGTTTCGCGATCTGGACCGGCACGCGGCGGCGCGCTTTTCCTTCCTGCTCTCCACGCCGGCCATTGCTGCCGCCGCGGCCAAGGCGCTCTACGACATGCACAAGCACGGCGGGCTCCATGCCATCTGGAATACGACGTTTATCGCCGGCGTGGCGGTGAGCGCGCTCACCGGCTGCGCGGTCATCGCCTGGTTTCTGCGTTATCTGCGTGGCAGCAGCCTGCGGCCGTTCGTGTACTATCGCATAATTTTTGGCATAATAGTGCTTGCTCTGGCTTTCATCCGCCGGCCAGCGTGATGAAGCTCTTATCTCCGACACAGCATAAACGGTGGAACGAGGCCGCCGGGTTCCTGCTTCTCTCGCTCGGTCTCGTGATCCTGCTGAGCTTGGTGTCTTATCACACCGAGGACCCCTCCTGGGACACCGCCTCCGCTTCGCGCCCGCTGAACCTCATCGGCTACCCGGGCTCGTACGTCTCCGACCTGCTCTACCAGGTTTTCGGCGCCGCCGCGTTTCTGTTTCCGCTGCTCATCTTCGTCCTCTCGTGGAAGTGGATCCGCTCGGATGAGGTGGAAGCCGGCGCGGTCAAAATTTTCGGCTCGCTGCTGCTCACGCTGGGCGTGTGCGCGGCGCTTTCGTTTATCCCGTGGCGTCTTTTCGGCGGCGCCATACGGCTGGGCGGGACGCTGGGGTTCGTACTGGCGGCGTACCTGGTGGACTCGCTGAACCTGGCGGGCGCGCTGGTGGCCACCGCCACCACCGTGATCGTCTCCGTGTACCTGGTCTCGACTTTCACCCTGGAGAAGCTCGGGGTATGGTTTGCCGGGCCGATCGCCCGCTTCCAGCGGCGCATGGAGCGGTTCGGCGAATGGCGCGAGCGCATGCAGGCGCGCGCCATCGAAAAGGCCCGCGAGCGCGATCGCCGCCGCCGCGCGCAAAAGAAGGTGAAGACCGAGATCGTCTCCGTGGAGACCGCGCGCCCCGCGCCCGGATCCGATACTCCGCCCTGGCAGCCGCGGGAAACGGCGGCTCGGGACGAGGCCGAAGCATCCGAGGCGGGCGTCATCGAGGAGATTCCCATCTGCCCCATCGAAGAGTTGGCGCCCATTCCGCTACCCCTGCCCATCGCGTCCGCCGCGCCGCCCACCACGATGACCGCGCCGCGGCCGGAAGGGCCGCGCCCCGCGCCCGTGTTTCACCTGCCCTCCACCGATTTGCTCAACGAAATCCCCGCGCGCAACCCGTACGACGAACAGGAGCTGAAGGACACCGCCGCGCGCATCAAGGCCAAGTTCCAGGAGTTCAACGTGCTGGGCAACGTGGTGCAGATCAACCCCGGCCCGGTGGTGACCACCTTCGAGTTCAAGCCCGAGGCGGGCATCAAGTACAGCCGCATCACGACGCTCACCGAGGACCTGTGCCTCGGCCTGCAAGCCGAATCGATCCTCATCGAACGCATCCCCGGCAAGCCCACGGTGGGCATCGAGGTGCCCAACACGCGGCGCGAGCTGATCGCGCTGCGCCAGATGCTGGAATCGGACGAGTTCGCGCAATCGCATTCGCGCCTCACCATACCCCTGGGCAAAGACATCAACGGCCGCATCCGCGTGGCCGCCCTCGACGCCATGCCGCACCTGCTGATCGCCGGCTCCACCGGCTCGGGCAAGAGCGTCATGATCAACTCCATGATCATGTCCATCCTCTACAAGTCCACTCCCGACGAGGTGCGCCTGATCATGGTGGACCCCAAGCGCCTGGAGTTGGGGCTGTACGAGGGCATCCCGCACCTGCTGACGCCGGTGATCATCGACCCCAAGAAGGCTACCAACGCGTTGCGCAACGCGGTGCTGGAGATGGAGCGCCGCCTGCGCCTGCTGGCCGAGTACGGGGTGCGCAACATCGACCAGTTCAACAAGAAGATCCGCAAATTGCAGGAGCAGCCGCGCAACCTGTTCGACGAGGGCGAGGAAACCGCCGAGGATCTGCGGCCGCTGCCCTACATCCTGATTCTCATCGACGAGCTGGCGGACCTGATGATGCTGGAAGGCCGCAACGTTGAGGAGAGCGTCACGCGCCTGGCGCAGATGGCGCGCGCCGTGGGCATGCACCTGGTGCTGGCCACGCAGCGGCCCAGCGTGGACGTGATCACCGGGCTCATCAAGGCGAACTTCCCGGCGCGCATCAGCTTCCGTGTGGCCACGCGCGTGGACTCGCGCACCATTCTCGACGTGATGGGCTCGGAACACCTGCTGGGCAAGGGCGACATGCTGTTTCTGCCGCCGGGATCGTCGCGCCTGATCCGCGTGCACGGCGCGTTCGTGACGGAGACGGAGATCGGCCGCGTGGTGGATTTCTGGAAGCAGCAGGCCACGCCGGAGTACGACCAGTCCTTCCTGATCGCGCCGCCGGCCGACGACGAAGAAGCGGCGGCCGAGGGCGACGCCGCGGGTGGCGACCAGGACCCCATGTACGAGGAGGCCGTCCGCCTGGTGTTGCAGATGGGCAAAGCCTCCACCTCCACGCTGCAACGCCACCTGCGCCTGGGCTACGGCCGCGCCGCGCGCATCCTCGACATGATGCAGCGCGACGGCATCATTGGCCCGCCCGACGGCAGCAAACCGCGCGAAGTATTGAAGCGCCCCGACTGGCTGCGCGAAATCGAGAACCAGCCGCGGTGAGCGATCCGCGATCGTCCGGGCCGGCGGGCCGAAATTTCCGGCATTTCGGCGGAAATCAATTGAGAAAAACCGGCCGGCGTTCCGACTAATGCAGTACATGGAACCAAACACGCCCGTATTGGCGGCTTCCGGCTTCCCCCTGTTGTTGCTGATGCGTAAGGTCCTGTCATGGACCAGAACCCGCACGACCGATGAGAATGGTCCCGTGCGGCCCGCGCTACCCGAGCGAGGACGCAAGCAGGCCCACTAACTGCCGGACCTTCACCGGCGCCGCGGACGCTTTCATGCAACCGGTGGCCCCGCGGCGCCGCTTGAGCCCTGCCACGCTTACTTCCACGCTTATAGGTACTCCCGGTACTTCGGCTAACTTGCAATCTCAAACAAAAACAGCAATAATTGTTGTTGAGGTCTGCATCTTGGTTCATCGATGCCCATCCGATCCCCAGGAAACAGCCGAGGCGCTGTACATGGGGCGGCTCAACCCGGCGCAAGCCCGGCGATTCCAGGCCCACATGAAAAGCTGCAGCGCCTGCCGCCAGATCCATGCCGAGGCCGCCGCGTTCGTCAAAAGCATGCGGCAGGCGGCGCGCCGCATTCGCCAGACGGAAGCCGCCGCAAGCCCTCGTGTCCATTCCCTGACAAGAAAACGTCCATTAATCCATCGGCCTGCCCTTTGATTTTGAGGGAATAGCCGAACGCTTTTTGTTACAATTCAAATGCTGCGACGAAAGAAACTGGAGTATTGTCCTCGCTGTCCCGGAGGGCCTCGGGATGCTGAGACGGCTACTGAAACACGCGAAACGGGCATTAGCCGGCGATCCAGCCAGATCCCCGGCCGAAGACCTGGCCGGGAGGCTGCTGGCCGAACTGCCCAAGCGGGACCAGGAGGCGATCATGCGGTTTTACGCGGACGGGGAAAACGCGGAGCAGATCGAGCGTTCGCTAGGGATGGATGCCGGCCGCCTGCGGCAACTCCGCCGCTCGCTCAGGGATCGATTTAACCAGGAACGCCGGCGGATCGGGAGCTTGCAGTAAGTCCCCGGCGCCGTTCTCTCCCCGGAAGAAATGCAGGGGCGCGGGGGGCGCACTTACACCCGCCGTGCCACCTGGAGCGTGATGTCGTCGGCGGGCGGCGCGCCGGCGGCAAATTCGGTGAGCGACCTGGTCACCGCGGCCACAATCTCCGCGGCGGGCCGTTCGCGGTTTTGCCGCAGCACCTCGATGAAACGCTCTTCGCCGAATTCGTCGAAGGCGGCGTTGTTGGCCTCGGTGACGCCATCGCTGTACAGCACCAGCATGTCGCCGGCGTTAAGCTGCGCCTGCTGCTGGCGGTAGGGCGCCATGGGCAGAATCCCGAGGGGCGGGCCGCCGCCTTCGAGCAGCTCCGCCTGGCCCGACGCGCGGATCAGGATCGGCGGATTGTGGCCCGCGTTGGCGTACTTCAGTTCCCCCGTAGCGGCGTCCAGCACGCAGAAGAAGAAGGTGATGAACCGGTTGCTCGGGCACTTGGCGCAGGTCGCCTTGTTCAGCCGGGTCATGAAGGCCGACAGGTCCCCGGGCTCCTCGGCCAGCACCTGCACGCGCGCGTGCAGCGCCATCATCATCAGGGAAGCGGGCATGCCCTTGCCCGAGACGTCGCCCAGCGCCAGGGCCACGCGGCCTCCGCCGTAGGGGAAGAAATCGAAATAGTCGCCGCCCACAGTGCGGCACGCGGCGTTGAATCCGGCCAGGTCCGCGCCCTCCACGGCGGGCGCCTTGTCGGGCAGCATGCGGCCCTGGATCTCGGCCGCCTGCGAAAGATCGCGCTGCATGATGCGCTCCGCCTGTTCGATCTCTGCCAGCCGCGCGTTTTCGATGCGGATCGCCGCCACGTTGGCCATCACCGTGAGCAGGCTCAGGTCGTCCTTGGTGAATTCGCGCAGCACCGACGGCGAGTCGACGTAAATCAGGCCGATGATGCGCTCTTCCTTGGTTTGCAGGGGGACGGCCATCATGGTGTGGACCTTTTGCTCCACGATGCTCATGCGCCCCTTGAAGGCGTCGTCCAACTGCGCGTCGCGCACCAGGATGGAGTTTCGTTCGTTGAGCACGCGATCGCGCACGCCCGTGCTGATGCGGAAGTCGGCCCCCTGGTGCGCCCGCGGCACCAGTTCGCCGCCCTCCAGGATCAGCAGCACGCCCCGCTTGGCGTTGACGGCCTGGGTGGCCAGCTCGAGAATCACCGGGAACAGTTCGTCGAGCGTTTGGTTCCGGGTGAGCTCCTGGCCGGCGCGGATGAGCGCCTGTATGGGCGACGAAGCCCGCGGCGTGCCGCGCTCGAAGACCATGGTCTGGTTGGAAAGCGCGCCTTGCAGGTTGGTGAGCACCGTAGAAGTGGTGGGAGCGGTGCTGTCGGTGCCCTCGAAGACCACATGCGCGCCGGGCGCCGTGCCGGATTCGGGCGCGAATACAATCACCAGGTGCCCCGCTGTGACCCGGTCGCCGGGCTTGAGGATGAGCCGGGCCTTGAGGGGAATACTGTTGACGAAGGTCCCGTTCTTGCTGCCCAGGTCCTGCACCGTCCAGTCGCTGCCCTGGGCTTCGAAGGCGAAGTGCTGGCGCGAGAGTCCGGCGTCTTCCGGAAAACACAATTCCGCAGCGCTGGAGCGGCCGATGGCCAGGCGCTCGCCGGTGAGGGGCACGGTCTTCATCTGGCCGTCGGGGCACTGGATGAGGAGTTCGCGAAGCATGGGATTGTCCTTATGGTGGCGGCGATCCAACTCATTATACGGCGGGCGCGCCGGGCGCTATTGCTCCTTGGGCTTGCCCCGCCAGAACTCCGGGTCGGCGGCGGCGAAGGCGTCGGAGACATAGCTGATGCGCGGCGCTACGCGAAACAGCAGGTGTTCGCGGCTGAGTTCGGCGGCGGCCGCCTTGGCGCCTGCCTTGGCGCGCGCCTCCACCAGGGACTCGGCATAGACGGGCGTATTGGCCACACCTTCATCCATGCTGCGCAGCGTAGCCAGGGGCGACAGAAACAAGTAGGTGCCCGCCGCCGCGCCCGACACCACCTCGTAGGCAAGGACGGGGCGGTCCAGGTTGATGCTGTCGGCGCTGAGACCGCGCAGTTTGACGAGCTCACCGAAATCGCCCTCCGTGCCCGGACGGATGCGGAAGATCGAGACGTGCACGTAGCGCGCCCGCGGCAGCACGCGCATCGCCTGGTCGGGCCGGTAGCTCCAGGCGGGGCGGAGGACCGCCATCAGGGTGCGCGGCGCCGCCTGCAGATCTTCCTGCGGCTGGCTCCCGGAATCGGCGGGAGTGCGGGAATCGCCGAGCGCGCTGAGAGCTTTGTCCAGGTCCTCGATGCTGGCGTAGGTATAGTGCGCCTCGATCAGCCACGTCTCCGGCAGGCCCGTGACCGAGGTCATGCCGACCACATCCACTGCGGCTCGGGCATCGGCGTAGGGCCGGGCGGCATTGGGGTCGGTGCCGGGCTTGCGAATCACCTTGATGATGGGCGGCGGGTCGCCGGGCGTCTGCGCCGCCGCGGCGAGACACAGAGTTACTGCCAGTAGTGCGATCTTCATGTTGGGTATCTATAATTTTAGACGCAGCCGGGGACGCCGCCGTGGATGGAACCTGTACGGCATTTCTGTGGCGGAGCGGGGTTACTGTTTGCCGTTGGTGTGCTCGGCGGTAATGGCACGTATCAGGCCGTCGAGGTTTTCTTCGAGGCGCCGCATGCGGGCGTCGGCGGAGTCGGCGTAGCGGGCGATGGATTCGGTGAGAGTGGCGAGGGATTGCTGGCCGAGCCGTTGAGCGTCAACAAGTCCGTACAGGGCGGTTTCGATGCGCTCGAATCGTTCCTCGGGTGTCATGATGTCTCCAGGATAGCCCACCTGTAGGCCTCTCGCGGCGGCGGTCTTGGGTTGACACGATGCGCAGGACAAGGGCCGTATGATACTGATGATTAGTGCCTCTTACAGCGGATGACCGGCAGTTCCTGAAGGGCGTGTACCAGCAACCGGACGACCAGCCGCTGCAACCGGGTGACCCTCGCTATCAGCCGCCCTACGACCATCCGGGGTGCGAGGACCCGATTCAGTTGCTGCAGAACAGCATCGAGTATGCGGACAGCGAGAGCCTGAACCTGTTTTTCGGGATTTCGAGGCTCGGGCAAGACGACGGAGCTTTTCCGCCTCAGACAGCGGTTGGAGGCCGAGGGCTACGTGGTGCTGTACGCGGACGCCCTCGACTACATCAATCCCTCGGCGCCAATCCAGATCTCCGACCTGCTGATTATTCTGGCGGGCGCCTTCAGCGATGCCTTGCAGGAGCATCACATCGATCTGGCTGCGGAAGGTTACTGGACTAGGTTTACGAACTGGCTTACGAAGACCGACGTCGATGTCAAGGAGCTCAATCTCAAGGCCGGCTTCGATGTGAAGCTGGAGTTGAAAACGTCGGCTTCGTTTCGACAGAAGTTGTCGCAAGCAGTGGAAGGGCGCGTCGGCGAGCTGGACAACGAGGTCAAGAGCTTTTTCGAAGACGGCTTCAAGGCGATACGCAAGAGCCGCGGCAGCGACGCCAAAGTCGTGTTCCTGTTCGACTCCCTGGAACAGATTCGCGGGTCGCTATCGAACGAGCGGGAAGTGACGCGCAGCGTGGAACTGCTCTTTTCCAGTTACCTGAAGCTGCTGGCGATTCCGTACCTGCACATGGTGTACACGGTTCCACCCTGGCTCAAATTCGTGCTCCCGGGCACCAACATGGTGGTGCTGCCATGTGTGAGGATGTGGAATAAGGACACGGCCCGTTCTGAATGCACACCCGGCATTGAGGCGCTGCGGTCGCTGGTGGAAAGGCGATTCTCCGCAGGTGGCTTGCAGCGGTTTTTCGGACCCAGTCCGTTTTCTCGCGCGGTACGCCTGATCGAGTTGTGTGGGGGCCATTTCCGCGATCTCCTGCTCCTGCTGCGGGAGACCGTGCTGAGGACCACTTCTCTTCCCGTCTCCGACGAATCTATAGAAGCGGCCATCGTGCGCGTGCGCAGCAACTTCCTGCCGATTTCGCTCGAGGACGCGCAGTGGCTGGCGCAGATCGAACGCGAGCGGGCCACGCTGCTGAAGAACAGGGAACCGGCGGAGATCGCCCGCCTGACCCGGTTCCTCGACACGCATGTTGTTTTGTACCTGAAGAACGGCGACGAATGGTACGACGTTCACCCGCTCATCCGGGAAGAGGTCTGTAAAATAGCGGCGGCCAACACGACGTGAGAGACCTGGCAAGCATCTACAACCTGGCGGGTTCAGCCGACTGGCAGGCCCTTCTGACGCATTTTGACCTGGGGCAGGGGTTCGCCTTCATCGTGTTGCTGGTGCCCAACGATGACGGCGCCGAAGTATGCCAGGCCGCGCTCGACCGGTACCTCAGCGCAAGCGGTAAGGCGGTGACGCAGGTGCCGGTGACCGCTCCGGCGGATCTCCGGAACATCGCGCAGACGCTTCTGGAGGCGCAGGCGGACGCGCGGACGGGGGCGGTCTGGGTGGCGCGGGCCGTGCCCGAGGGCGTGCCCGAGTTCCCCTTGTGGCAGGAGGCGTGGCGCGAGGGTGTCGCGCGATTGAACCAGTTCCGCAACCCGTTGCGCCGTCAATTCGACATACCGCTGATCTTCGCCGGCGCGCCCTGGCTCCAGCAGGTGCTGCGGGAAAATGCGCCGGACCTGTGGTCGGTCCGGACGCTGGTGGCGTGGGTGGAGCCGCAGGCAACCGCCGTTCCCGAATTGCGCCAGGCCGCGCCGGACACGGGCGCGCCGGGGCGCGGCCCCGACCCAGAGTTGGCCTTGGCGGAGGCCGACCGGCTTCGGGGCAAGGCGGGTGTGGAACTGGCTCTTGCACGGCTTCTGTACCGGGCCGGCCTGGGATTTGCCGCGCGCTACAAATGGCGGGATGCCGCACAGGCATTCTCGGAAGCTCTCGACATTCGCCGCCGCGCGGGGGGGCCATCCGAAGATGTGGCGGATGCCGGCTACCAGCTTGGCGTTGCGCTGACATGGCTGGCGGATTTCGATCGTGCCGAAGCTGTGCTGGCAGCGGCGCGAGCCGCGTATGATGCCGCGGCGAATCTTCTTGGGGCGGCGCTTTGTATCAAGAGTCTCGGCGACATTGCACTGCGGCGTTCGGACCACGAGACGGCACGAGCACGCTACGAGGAAGCCCTGCCGCTCTACGGCCGCGCGGGAGGTGTGGTAGGCGAGGCGAATTGTATCCGGAGCCTCGGCGATATTGCCTTTGAGCGTTCAGATCACGAGACGGCGCGCGCGCTTCGAGGAGGCATTGCGGCTCTACCGCCGGGTGGGCGAAATGGTAGGAGAGGCGAATTGCATCCGGAGCCTCGGCGATATTGCCTTTGAGCGTTCAGATCACGAGACCGCGCGGGCGCGCTTCGAGGAGGCGTTGCGGCTCTACGGCCGGGTGGGCGCAGTGGTAGGCGAGGCGAATTGTATCAGGAGGCTCGGCGATGTCGCCTTGGCGCGCTCGGATCACGAGACGGCTCGGTCGCGCTATGAGGAAGCGCTGCCCCTTCACCGTCGCGTGGGAGATGTGTTGGGCGAGGCGCTTTGCATCAGGAGCCTCGCCGACATTGCCTCGGAGCGTTCGGAACACGAGGCGGCGCGAGCGGGCTACCAGGAAGCGATGCCACTGTTCCGACGGGCGGGAAATGTGGTGGGCGAGGCGAATTGCGTCGTAGGCTTCGGGGATCTCGTGGCGGCACGGGGCGACAGTGCAGGCGCGAAGAAGTGCTACCGTGCCGCCCTCGATCTCTACCTGCGAATTGCCGATCCATATTCATCCGGTCTCGCGAATCAGCGTCTCGCCCGCATCAGCGAGGGCGAGGAGCGGTACGCCTTCGTGTCGGCTGCACGCGCCGCCTGGGAGAGCATCGGCCGTCACGACCTGGTCGCCAGCCTGGAAGAGGAATTTCCCGCGGCAAACCGCGTCACCCCATCCTGAAAGCTTTCTACCGCGGCTCACCGCCGCGCAGGTACTCGTCGAGCAGACCGTGGAAATGGTGCACGCCGTTCTCGCGCTTCACCGAAAAACGCCCCTGGTGGTAGTGCCGCGAGTGCAGGCCACGCTGCACCGACTCGCAAATTTTGATGTCTTCCTGCTGGATCTCGTCGCTGAAGTCGATGGTCGCTTGCGCCACCTCTCCGCCATACGAGAACCATTCGAAGATCGTCAGCGTGCGGTCCGGTCCCAGCGGCAGGATCAGGTTGCTGCTCAGGTTGTCCGGGTAAACGTTGAGCATGAAGTTGGGGAAGATCCAATAGTAGAGCGCGCTCCGGCTGCTGTCGGCGAAGGCGTAGCGGCGGCGCTCGGAATCTCCCGTGCGCGCGCGTATGGGCGCGATCTGCGAGGAGTAGTGGCGGAACGTTTCCACGCGGTACTGCGCGTAATCCAGCTCGCGAAAGAGGCTGGGATGGGCGGCCGGGAGGTGATAGCCCTCCAGGTAATTATCGATGTAGACCTTCCAGTTGCATGCGATGACGTAATCGCGGCGCACGGCCCAGCGCAGCCGCTCGATGGGGCAGCCGAGGGCGGCGATTTCGCCGGGAATGGCGCCCCACACCTCGGCCAGCGGCGGCGCGGCGCGATCCTGGTTGACGAACACGAACGGCCCCCAGGTTTCGGCCGCGAACTGCGGCAGGCAGACGCGGGAGCGGTCCCAGTCCGCGACGCCGTCGAATTCGGGCTGGCCCAACAGGCGGCCGTCGAGCGCGTAGGTCCAGGCGTGATACGGGCAGCGGATCACGTTCGCCTGGCCCGCGCCTTCGGCGAGCACGGCGCCGCGGTGGCGGCACACGTTGGAAAAGGCGCGCAGGCGGGCGTCCTGGCCGCGGGTCACCAGCACCGGCTCGCCCGCAATTTCGCACGCCAGGTAATTGCCGGGAACAGCCACCTGGTCCGCACGGCCCACGGCTTGCCAGGTGCGCGCGAAAACGCTGCGCCGCTCGGCTTCGAGGAATGCGGGGTCGGTGTACCAGCGAGCGGGGATGGTGGAGGCGCGCGCCAGATCGGGTGTGTAGGTGTAGTCGCTCAAATCCATAGCGGCGAAACCCCAGGCTACTATATTAGCCATGGATTCCCTGCTCGCCTGGCGGCGCGAGTTCCCCATCCTCGAACACACCACCTATATGATCAGCCACTCGCTGGGGGCCATGCCGCGGCTCGCGGCCGATCGGCTGCGCGAGTTCGCCGAAACCTGGGAAACGCGCGGCATACGCGCCTGGGAAGAGGGCTGGTGGGAGATGCCGCTGACGGTGGGCAACCTGGTGGGCGCGATCATCGGCGCGGGCGAGGGCGAAGTAGTGATGCAGCAGAACGTCTCCATCTGCCAGTCCATCGTGACCTCCTGCTTCGACTGGTCGGGCCGCCGCAATAAACTGGTCACCGACGGGCTGAACTTCCCCTCGAACGACTACATCTACCACGGGCTCTCGCGGCTCGGCGCGCAGGTGGTGCAGGCCGCTTCCCCCGACGGGATGACCCTGCCCGTGGAGCTGCTGCTGAAAGAGATCGACGACCGCACGCAGCTTGTCTCCGTTTCCCACGTAGCCTTTCGCAGCTCCTACGTGCAGGACCTGGCGGCCATCACGGCGCGCGCGCATGCCGTGGGGGCGCTGGTGATCGCCGACCTGTACCAATCGGCGGGAACGGTGCCGGTGAACGTGCGCGAGCTGCAGCTCGATTTCGCCACCGGCGGATCGGTGAAGTGGCTGTGCGGCGGACCGGGTGCGGGCTACCTTTACGTGCGGCGCGACCTGTGGCCCACGCTGCGCCCCATCGCCACCGGATGGGTGGCGCATGAAGAACCGTTCGCCTTCGAGGGCGGGCCGATCCGCTACGCCGAGGGCGCGGCGCGTTTCCTCAACGGCACGCCCAACGTGCCGGCCCTCTACTCGGCGCGCAGCGGGTATGAAATCGTGAATGCCATCGGGGTGAGGAAGATTCGCGCCAAGTCGCAGCGCCAGACCGCGCGCCTGATCGCGCTGGCCGACGACGCCGGCCTGCGCGTCAACACCTGCCGCGACCCGGAGAAGCGCGGCGGCGTAGTGACCATCGACGTACCCAACGGTCACGAGGTGGTGCGCGAGCTGGGCCGCCGCCAGATCCTGGTGGACTATCGTCCCGGCGCCGGCATCCGCGTGGCACCGCATTTCTACTCGAGCGACGAAGAGTTGGACCACACCATCGCGGAGATCCGCGCCATCGTAGACGGGCGGAAGGCGTAATGGTGACCTGCCCCTGGGCGAAGCTGCGGCGTCACAGCCTGTCGAACAGCAAATGCAATCCGTCGCGCACGGCGCCGGCCGCCGCGCCGCTTAGCTTGCCGGTCGATTCCACAAGCTCTGCCTTGTCGACCGTGAGGATCTGGGATACGTTCACCACGCTTGCCTTCGGAAGGTTGGCTTCGCCTTTTTTCAGAAGCACGTTGCCCGGCGCGTTCGCCCTGCTCAGGTTCGAGGTAATCAGGCACACGACGCTGGTGGCAATCGCGCTCCGGTTGAAAATATCGTTCTGGACAACCACACAAGGATGCCGGTCCGCCGGCGCCGAACCGGCCCCAGGTCCAAAGTCAAGCCAGTACACCTGTCCCTGCCGAATCTCGCTCACCAACCTGCCTTGACGGCGCGGCGGACCTTGGCCTTGATTCCCTTCAGCAAAGGTGTTTCCTCCGGTTCCATACCCTTGGCATAGACCTCGTTAAGCCGGAGCAGCATCTGCTCCCGCCGCCGCCGTTGCAGGAAATCGCCGACTGCCAGCGCGAAAAGCCGGCTGCGGCTCAGCCCCATCAGCCGTGCGGTTTCGTCCGCTTCCTGCAGTAGTCCGTCATCCATGGAAATCGCCGTCTTCATTGTTACTACCAATGATCATACCAAACTTCTCACCAGGCAGGAGTACCGCACCTGCCGAATGAGGCCGCGCCGCCGCCAGCGCAGGCAGCCCCTTATCTGTGCCGAAACACACTCCGAGCGAAGCCTCGCCGCCTTTTCGGGAATCCGGCTTGCTGTAAAATTCTAAGCACGAGTGCCTCCTCTGCCAGGCACCCCGCCTGCGCCGCTGACATGCCGAAGCCCGTTCATCTGGACAATGATCCGCTCTGGTACAAGGACGCGGTCTTCTATGAAGTGCATGTCCGTACGTTTTTCGATCACTCGGGCGATGGCATGGGGGATTTCGCCGGCCTCACGCAAAAGCTCGATTATCTCCAGGACCTCGGCATCACCGCCATTTGGGTGCTGCCGTTCTGCCCGTCCCCCTGGCGCGACGACGGATACGATATCTCCGATTACACCAACGTCCACCCCGCTTATGGCACGCTGCGCGATTTTCAAAACTTCCTGCGCGAGGCGCACACCAGGGGCTTGCGCGTAATCACCGAGCTGGTCCTCAACCACACCTCGGACCAGCACACCTGGTTTCAGCGCTCGCGGCGCGCCGCGCCCGATTCGCGCTGGCGCAACTACTACGTGTGGAGCGATTCGCCCGACCGCTACCGCGACGCGCGCATCATCTTCAAGGATTTCGAGGCCTCCAACTGGACCTGGGACCCGGTGGCCAAGGCCTACTACTGGCACCGCTTCTATTCGCACCAGCCCGATCTGAACTTCGACAATCCGGAGGTGCGCGCGGCCATGGTCAGCGCGCTCGACTTCTGGCTCACCATGGGGGTGGACGGGCTGCGCCTCGACGCGGTCCCTTACCTTTATGAACGCGAGGGAACCAACTGCGAGAACCTGCCCGAGACCCACGCGTTCCTGAGGGAGCTGCGCGCGCACGTGGATGCGCGGCACCAGGGGCGCACGTTGTTGGCCGAGGCCAACCAGTGGCCGGAGGACGCCATCGCCTATTTCGGCGCGGGCGACGAGTGCCACATGGCTTTCCATTTCCCCTTGATGCCGCGCCTGTTCATGGCCATCCGCATGGAAGACCGGTATCCCGTGACCGAGATCCTGGAGCTCACCCCGCCCATCCCGGAAACCTGCCAGTGGGCCCTGTTCCTGCGCAATCACGACGAGCTGACCCTCGAGATGGTCACCGACGAAGAGCGCGACTTCATGTATCGCGTCTACGCGCACGACCGGCATATGCGCATCAACCTGGGAATCCGGAGGCGGCTGGCCCCGCTGCTGGAAAACGACCGGCGGCGCATCGAGCTCATGAACGCGCTGCTGTTCTCCCTCCCCGGCACTCCGGTGATCTACTATGGCGACGAAATCGGCATGGGCGACAACTTCTACCTGGGCGACCGCAACGGCGTGCGCACGCCCATGCAGTGGAGCGGGGACCGCAACGCGGGCTTCTCGCGCGCCAACCCGCAGAGCCTGTACCTGCCGGCCATCATCGACCCCGAATACCATTACGAAGCGGTCAACGTCGAAAACCAGCAGAACAATCCCCACTCGCTGCTGTGGTGGATGAAGCGCGTGCTGGCGCTGCGCAAGCAACTGCGCGCCCTGGGCCGCGGCAGCCTGGAGCTGCTCTATCCCGACAACCGCCGCATTCTCGCCCTTGTGCGCACCTATGAAGCCGAGCGCGTCCTGGTGGTGGCCAATCTGTCCCGCTTCGCGCAGTCCACCGCGCTCGATCTGTCGAAGTACAACGAACTGGTGCCCCAGGAGCTTTTCGGCAAGAGCGATTTCCCGCAAATCACGGAGCGGCCCTACTTCCTCTCGCTGGCCCCGCATGCTTTCTACTGGTTCGCGCTGCAAGCCAAAGAAGCGTCTCATGAGACGCTGCGCATTTACACAGGCGAGCCGCCGGTGATCGCCATCGACCGGTGGGAGCGCGTCTTCGACGAACCGGCGCGCACCACCATGAACCGCATGTTGCCGGCGTTCCTGCGCGGGCGGCGCTGGTTTCGCAGTGACAACCGGGCCATCCGCTCGGCCGAGATTTACGACGTCGTGACCTTTCCCAAGTCCCGCTCCTACCTGCTGCTCATCCGCGTGGAGTACACCGACGGCGATCCCGAAATCTACACCCTGCTGCTTTCGGTGGCCGAAAAAGAGGTCACCGACCCGCAATTCGTGCTGGCGCGCCTGGTGGCGGCCGACGGCTCCACCGGCTACCTCTGGGGGGCGTCGCGCAACCGCGAGTTCTGCGATGAGCTGCTGACGGCCATCCTGCGCCGCCGCCGCTTCACCGGCGAGCGGGGCGAGCTGCTGGCCGGTCACACGCGGGCCTTTCGCGGCCTGTGGGGCGAAGACCGGCCCTCGCTCGAGCCCTCCGCGGCCAACGTGGACCAGGACAACACCACGGTGTTCTATGGCAACCAATTCGCGCTGAAACTGTTCCGCAGAATTGAAGAAGGGGCGCATCCCGAGCAGGAGGCGGGCGCGGTCCTCACCGAAGCGGGTTTTCCCAACGCGGCGCCTCTGGGCGGTTCCCTCGAGTACCGCAATGCCGATGGGCAGCCCATGCTGGTGGCGCTGCTGCACGGCTTCGTGCGCCAGGGCGTGGAAGCCTGGCAGTACACCATCGACCATCTCGGCCTGTTCTACGAGCACGCCATGGCGCATGGGCCGACCGGACCTCCGGAGGGCGCCGAGCCGTCGGTGGAACCCATCGGCTCGTATCTGGAATTCGTCCGCCTCCTCGGCACGCGCACCGCAGAGTTGCACGTTACCCTGGCTACGCGCCTCGAAAACCCCGCGTTTACCCCCGAGCCGTTCACCGATTTTTACCGGCACGGCCTGTACCACGGCATCCTGGCGCGGCTGCGGCGCTCCATGGAGCAGTTGCGCCCGCGCATCGAGGGGCTCCCCGATGCCGTAAAGGCCGACGCCCAGGCGGTGCTCGACCGCCAACCTGCCATTCGCGACAAGCTGCGCTACCTGCGCGATCAGCGCATCACCGCCACGCGCATCCGCATCCACGGCGATTATCATCTCGCGCAGGTGCTCTACACCGGCAAGGATTTTGTCGTCGTGGATTTCGAAGGCGACCCCGGCCGTCCGGTGAGCGAACGGCGCATCAAGCGCTCCCCGCTGGAAGACGTCGCCAACATGCTCGACTCCTTCTATCACGCCTCCCACGCTGTGCTCTTCGGGGAAGCTCCCGGCGTGATTCCCAAGCCGGAGTCGCTCCCCGCGCTGGAGGCCTGGGCCAAATACTGGTACCGCTCGGTGGGCGCCGCCTACCTGGGGGGGTACCTGGCCACCCCGGGCGTGGCCGAATTGCTGCCCCCCAATCCCGAACAGCTTCGCGCGCTGCTGGGCATCTTCGCCCTCGACCGCGCCTTGCGAAAACTCTCCTACGAGCTGGAGCACGCTCCGGAACGCATCCATATTCCCGCTCACGCCATCATCGAACTGCTGGAGGCTGCATGATTCCGCCACCGGAAGGCGGCGCGCCCGGCGCCACCTATCGTCTGCAATTCAACCAGGGCTTCCGCTTCGTCGACGGCCGCGACCTGGTGCCCTATCTGAGCGACCTGGGCATCACCGACCTCTACTCTTCTCCCCGCTATAAGGCGCGCCGCGGCAGCTCGCACGGTTACGACATCGCCAACCCCCTGCGCGTGAACTCCGAGCTCGGCACCGAGCAGGACTTCGACGAGTTGGCCGACAAGCTGCGCAACTACGGCATGGGCTTGCTGCTCGATACCGTCCCCAACCATATGGCGGCCAGCTACGAAAATCCCTGGTGGACCGATGTCCTGGAAAACGGGCAGGCCTCCGCCTACGCCGTCTACTTCGATATCGACTGGCATCCCGCCACCACCAAAGCCGCCTTTCTCCAGGACAACCGCGTGCTGCTGCCCGTGCTCGGCGATCTCTACGGCAACGTGCTGGCCAGGGGCGAGTTCACCTTGAAGATCGAAGACACCGGCATGCATGTGCGCTATTTCGATAGCCGGCTGCCGCTCGATCCCAAATCGTATATCTCCATCCTGCAGCATTGCGGAAACGGCGCGCCCGAGATTCCCGCCATCGTGCGCGACCTGGAGCTGCTGCCGGGACGCGACGAATCGGCGCGCGAGCGGGTGCTCGAACGCCGCCGCGAGAAGGAGCGCATCAAGGAGCGCCTGTGGCAGGCTTATCAGGCGAACGCCGAGGTCAAGCGCGCGGTGGACGAAGCCCTGCTGTTTTTCACCGGGTCGATCGACGATCTCGACCGCATCCTATCCGAGCAGGCGTACCGCCTGGCCTACTGGAAGATCGGCTATGAAGAGATCAACTACCGGCGCTTCTTCGATATCAACGAGCTCATCGGCCTGCGCATTGAAGTCCCCGAAGTGTTCGACAACCGCAATCGCCAGATCTTCGAGCTGGTGCGCAGCGGCAAGGTGACCGGGCTGCGCATCGATCACATCGACGGCCTGTGGGACCCGGCCTGCTACCTGCAACGGCTGGAGAATGCCGTGGGCGCCGGACGGCGCTTGTATGTGGTGGTGGAGAAAATCCTCGGCCGCGACGAATCGCTGCCGCGCGAGTGGCCGGTGAACGGGACGACGGGATACGAATTCCTGAACGCCGTGAACGGCATCTTCGTTCACCGGGAAGGGCTCGCCCGGCTGGAAGAGATTTACGCCCGCCGCACCGGCAACGGTCTGCCGTTCGCGGAGCTCTGCTATCGATGCAACAAGCTGGTGATGCAGGCGCTGTTCACCGGGGATGTGCATGCCCTGACGCATCACCTGGGCGAGTTGGCGGCGAGGCATCGTGCGGCGCGCGACGTCCGGCTCTCCGAGTTGCGGGAGATGCTGGTCGAGGTGACCGCGTGCCTGCCGGTCTACCGGACCTACATCCACGGCCGGGCGATCTCCGCCAGCGACCGCGGATACATCGAACGCACGCTCGCGCTGGCACGTGAGCGCACGTCGCCCGAACAGATCTCCGGCGCGGCCTTCGATTTCCTGCGCAGCGTGCTGCTGCTGGATCCGCCTTATTATCTCGAGGACCGCAAGGGCGAATGGCTGGATTTCGTGATGCGCTGGCAGCAGTTCAGCGGGCCGGTGATGGCCAAGGGGCTGGAGGATACGGCCAACTACCGGCATAACAGTTTGCTCTCGCTCAACGAGGTGGGCGGCGACCCGCTGCGCGACCGGCCCCCGGTCAATCTCGAGGAGTTTCACGACTTCAACCGCCGCCGCCTGGCAGAATGGCCGGACACACTGAACGCCACTGCCACGCACGACACCAAGCGCGGCGAGGATGTGCGCGCGCGCCTCAACGTCCTCTCGGAAATGCCCGATGAGTGGGACCGGCGGCTGGAACGCTGGATGGCGTGGAATGCGGAACTGAAGCCGCTGGTGAACGGGGCCCCGGCGCCCAGCGCGGGCGAGGAGATTCTGATCTACCAGACCCTGGCCGGCGCGTGGCCCAACGCGCCCGCCGAAGAGCCGGCGTTTCGCGCGCGGTTGCAGGAATTCCTGGTGAAGGCGCTGCGCGAAGGCAAGGAGCACAGCAGTTGGATGGCGCCCCAGGAAGAGTACGAACGCGGAGTGCAGGATTTCGTGAATCGCATTCTGGCCCCGGATGCGCAGTTTCTGCCGGATTTCCGCGAGTTCCAACCGGTGCTGGCGCGCGCCGGCGCGCGCAACAGCCTGAGCCAGGTGGTGCTCAAAATCGCCGCCCCCGGCGTGCCCGATTTCTATCAGGGATGCGAGCTGTGGCAGCTCAGCCTGGTAGACCCCGACAACCGCCGCCCGGTGGATTACCGGCGCCGCATCGCGCTATTGGAATCGTTGCGCAAGCGGGAATCGGAGGACCGCATCGCGCTGGTGCGCGAGCTGACGGCCGATCCGCTGCAGGACGAAATGAAGCTGCTGGTCACCTGCCGGGCCCTGGCCTATCGCAAGGCCAACCGCGAGATGTTCGCTCGCGGCGAGTATCTCCCGCTGGCCGCGCGCGGCGCCTGCGCGGCCCATGTGTGCGCATTTGCGCGGCGATGGGAAGCGAAGTGGGTGGTGGCAGTGGCGCCGCGCTTCACCAGCCGGCTGGACGGCTGGCAGGATACGGAGCTGGTGCTCCCGCAGGAGGCGCCGTCCGAATGGGAAGACGTTCTCACCGGATTGATTCCTGGGAGCTGGCGCATGGCCGATCTGCTGGCCGAGTTCCCGGTGGCACTGCTGGCGGCGTGAAGAATATGCAGGCGGTAATCTCCATGCTCCGCGGCGTCAACCTCGCCAAGCACCGCAGAATCAAAATGGATGAGCTGCGCGCGGTCTACGAATCCCTCGAACTGCGCCAGCCGACCACCTTCATACAGAGCGGCAATGTCATCTTTCTGACCGGCGAACGCCAACCTGCGCGCCTTGCGGGACGGATCGAGGACGCATTTGAGCGGCGCTTCGGATTTCGCTCCGATGTCATTGTGCGTACCGCATCCGAGCTCCAGGACGTCATCGTCAGAAATCCGTTCGCCGCGCGGCAGGGCATCGATCCCAGCCGGCTGATTGTCACGTTTCTCGGCGCGGACCCCGGCCGGGAAGCTGCGGAGAAGGTCCGCAGCATGAAGACAGATCCCGAGGAGTTGCGGCTCGACGGCCGCGAGCTCTACATCTATTACGCCAACGGCCAGGGACGCAGCAAGCTGCCCATGGCTGCGATCGAACGGACGCTGCGGACTCCGGGCACCGGGCGAAACTGGAACAGCGTCGTGAAAATGCTGGACATTGCCCGGGAGCTGGAAGCCGCCCACAAGTAAGTTCACTTCAGGGGGTCCTCCGGCCAGGCGTGCTTGGGATAGCGCCGCGCCAACTCCCGGCGCACCTGCGGATAGAGCCGCTGCCAGAAGCCGGCGAGGTCGCTGGTGACCTGCACCGGACGCTGGTTGGGGGCGAGCAAGCGCACCACCACGGGCGCCGCGCCGCGCGCCACGGCGGGCGTCTGGCGCATGCCGAAGAAGTCCTGCAAGCGGGAAGCGATCCAGGGCGGCTGGTCGGGCTCGTAGTGCACCGGCGCCTGGCGGCCGCGCGGCAGGCGGATGCGCTCTGGAGCGAGATCGGCGAGCAGGCGCCGCTCGGCCGGCGTCATTTGTTGCTCAAGTGCGCGGATGAGGCCGCCATCGCGCGCCGCGGCTGCGAGCTCCGCGAAGCTCTTGAGCCCTTGCGCCAGGGAGCGCAGGGCGCGCTCCGCGTCGGGCGGCGGAATGGGGCCGTGCGCGGATGCGAACCGCACCCGTGCGAGGAAGGCGGCGGTCTCCTCGGGCGATGCGAACCTCGCCACGCCCGCTTCCAGGGCTTTGTCAGCCAGCAATTCGCCGGCGGCTTCGGCATCGGGGGGCCGGCGGCTCTCATCGATGGCGATCTCGCCGAACATGAGCGCGCTCGCGCTTTCCACGCATTCGCGGGTGCGGTTCCATGCCACGTGCGAGACTTCGCGGATGCGCTCGGGAAACAGATCGAGCAGCCAGGCCGGCTCGATGGCGCTCGCCAGGCGCACCAGCGGCGGCTTCTGGTCGCGCCGGTCCTCGGCCTCCACGGCCACCAGGAATTCGGCGGCGGTTACGGTGCTCGCCGGCGCGAGCTGCGCCGGTCCGCCGAGAGCGAGCTGCAGCTCGGCGCCCTGGCGGCGGCGCGCCACCCGGTCGGGGAAGGCGGTGAGGATGGAAATCAGCAGGGCATCCTCGTCGCGGCGCTTCTGGCGCGGTGGCGTGACGATGCGCCGCACCTGGCGCACTACCTGCGCGGTGCGCGGCTCCCATGGCGATTCCATCAGCGCCAGCAGGTCCGACCGCGTGGCGTGCTCCGGCTGGGCGGGCAGGCGCTCGCCCGCGCTGAGCAGGGCCGCCACCGTGCAGCCGTCTTCGGCGACACCACGCCGCCGCGCTTCCACGATGAGCCGCGCCAAGCGCGGATGCAGGGGATAGCGCGCCATCTCGCGGCCCGCTGAACCGAACGCGCCGAGTTGGCGCAACAGCTCCGCGGCCTGTGCCACGGCGGCTGCGGGTGGCGGGTCCAGCCACTCCAGTGCATCCAGCGCGTCGGCGCCCATCGCTTCCAGCAGCAGCGCGGCGGGCGCGAGATCGGCGCGCGCAATTTCCGGAGAGGCCTGCGCCGGCCGGCGTACGAAGTCTTCGAGCGGATAGAGGCGGATGACGCGGCCGGGGCCGGTGCGGCCGGCGCGCCCGGCACGCTGGTTGGCCGAAGCCTGGCTGATGCGCGCCACCTGGAGAGCGGGCAGCCCCGACCACGGCGAGTGGCTGGCCACGCGCGCCAGGCCGCTGTCGACCACCGCGCCGACGCCTTCGATGGTGACGGAGCTTTCGGCGACGTTGGTGGAAAGGACAATTTTGGTTTGCTCCGACGGCCCGACGGCGCGATCCTGATCCTCGGGCGACTGGTCGCCGTGGAGTGCCAGCAGCACCCATCCGTGGCGCCGCGCCAGGGCCGCGCAGGCGGTCTGCGCCCGCCGGATTTCCGCGGCGCCGGGCAGGAACACCAGCGCGTGGCCGGCCAGGCTGCGCGCCGCCAACCGTTCGAGCGCCGCCGCCACCTGCTGTTCGAGCGGCGCCGCCGAGTGCGGCGTGTATTCGATTTCGAGCGGATACTGGCGGCCCGCGGAACGCATCACGCGCGCTTCACCCAGGTAGCGGGCGATGGGCGCGGCATCGAGCGTGGCGGACATCACCACCAGGCGCAGGTCCGGGCGGCGGGTGCGCTGGAGGCGGTGCAGCAGGGCCAACGCCAGGTCGCCTTCCAGGTGGCGCTCGTGGAATTCGTCGAGCACCACGGTGGCGACGCGTTCCAGCCCGGGATCGGAGAGCAGGCGCCGCGTGAGCACGCCCTCGGTGAGAAAGCGCAGGCGGGTGCGCGGCCCGGCGACTTCCTCGAAGCGCACGTGGTAGCCGACGGTGCCGCCGACCGCCTCTCCGCGCGCCGCCGCCACGTACCGCGCGGCCAGACGGGCCGCCAGCCGACGCGGCTCCAGCACCAGCACTTCGCGATCGTCGAGCGCCAGCAGCGCCGGCGGCACGCGCGTGGTCTTGCCCGCGCCCGGCGGAGCTTCCACCACCAGGTTGCGCGCCGTGCGGAGGTGGGCCACGATTTCCGGAACGAGGGGATCGATGGGCAGCCACACGCCACTTCATGGTAGCGCCCGGGCCTCGCCGTCTATTCCCCCCGGAACCGCTCGTTGCGATGCATCACAAACGCCACAAACCCCGCCAGAATCAGAAACGGCGGAGCGCCCAGAATCAAAATGCCGGCGTTCAGAACGCGCGCGCGGGCCGATTGCTGCGAATGCGCCGTGCGGTAACACATCACGCACTGCGCCGCCGCCGGGAGCGTCAGCGCCGCGTATAGCACGGGCATCAACAGCAGCCGTCTCATACCGGCGGCCTCATCGCCGGTATGCGCACCGCGTCGCCCAGAAAAATCAACATCAGGATGATGCAGAAAACCAACATCGGGAACAGCGTCAGGAACAGGCTCAGCTTCTCGAACTTCAGGTGCATGAAATAGGCGATAATCAGCGCGGCCTTGATGATGGACAGGCCCAGCAGCGCGGTCAGCATGATCATCATCGGCACCTGCTCGTAGGCTAGCAGCACTTCCACGCCGGTCATCGCCAGCAGCGCGATCCAGACCTTGGCGAAGGTCATGGTGGTGGCGCCGCCTATGTGTTCCACTTCTTCGGTGTGCACGCTCATCGCTTCGCTCCTCTAGTGGACTCTGGCGGACATCAGGTAGACCAGGGGGAAGATGAACATCCATACCAGGTCGACGAAGTGCCAGTACAGGCCGCTCACTTCCACATCCTCGGCCTTGAACTTGCCGCGAAAAACCGCCTGGCAGACGATCGCCAGGTAAATGAGCCCGATAACGACGTGGGTCATGTGCAGGCCCGTCAGCGCGAAGAAGGTGCCGCCGAACAAGGGCACGCCCCACGGGTTTTCAAACGGCGTTACGTGCTCGTTGTTGATCAGGTTCAGCCATTCGCTCAGGTGCAGCACCACGAACGCCGCGCCGCCGCCCATGGTGGCCAGGATCCACGCCCCCGCTGCCTTGCGCTTGCCGTGGTTCATGGAGTGCACCGCCATCACCATGGTGAGGCTGCTCGAAAGCAGGCAGAACGTCATCACCGTGGAAAAGATGATGCTCGGCGAAAAATGGAAAGGCGTAGGCCAGTTCGGGTTGGAAACGCGGCTGTACGTGTAGGCGAACAGCAGTGCCGAAAACGTGAGCGAATCCGAAATGATGAACAGCCACATCCCGAACTTCTTCGAGTTGGTGGCGTACGGCGACCGCCCGCCCTCCCACAGCGATGTGGCCGCGGCGGTGCTGACTTGGGACGACATCCATTACCCCCAAACGTAAAATAAAACCATCAGATAAACCCAGAGCCCGTCCAGAAAATGCCAGAAGATGGCGGTAACGTCGATGGCCGTGCGCTTGGCCGGCCCCAGCCGCAACCGCAGCGCCTGCACGTCCACATACACCAGCGCCGACACGCCGCCCAGAAGATGGAAGGCATGGGCCGCCGTCAGCACGTAAAAGAACGAGCTCGACGGATTGGTGGCCATATAGACCCCGGCCGCGCTCAACTGCCGCCACGCTACGGCCTGGCCGAGCAGGAACAGAATGCCCAGCCCCGTGGCGGCGGTCCACCACAGGTTGAACTTGCTGCGGTCGCCCGCCTTTAAGGCGCGGCGCGAAAGGTCCAGCAGAAAGCTCGAGACCAGCAGCACCACCGTATTCACGAAGAGGATGGGCGGCTTGGACATGCTGGCCCAGTCGTCGGAAAGGCCGCGCCGCACCACGAACGCGCTGGTGAAGGCCGCGAACACCATGGTGCTGGCCGCCAGCAGCACGAAAAGCCCGGTGAACGACGCGCGGCGGTCCGCACCCCGCCCGTCCGAGCCGCCTCCCCCGCCTCCCCAGCCGTGGTCGATGGGCGGCGGTGGTGGCGGCGGCCGGTGAATGGTGTCGTGCGTGAGCGAAGCAGGCATACCCATTTGGATGCGTCAGCCTTCGGAGCGGACTGAAGCCGGGTCGGTCTGCATGATGAAATCCGCGACCGCGCCCGGCACACTGTACTCGTAAGGACCGTGATGCACTACCGGGTGCACGCCCGCGAAGTTATCGTGCGGCGGCGGCGAAGGCACTGTCCACTCGAGCGACGTGGCGTGCCACGGGTTGATCGGGGCCGGCTTGCCCTTTCTCATGCTCCAGAACAGGTTCACCAGGAAGATGATCTGCGCCGTGGCCGTCACGTACGCCGCCCAACTCATGAACTGGTGCACGGGGATCAGTTTCCCCAGGTACTCCACGTCGGTGAATGCCGAATAACGGCGCGGATTGCCGGCGATTCCCAGGTAGTGCATGGGGGTGAAGATCGCGTACACGCCGATAAACGTCAGGTAGAAGTGGATCTTGCCCAGGGTCTCGTTCATCATGCGCCCGAACATCTTGGGGAACCAGTAGAACGTAGCGGCGAACATCCCGAAGATGGCCGCCACGCCCATGATCATGTGGAAGTGGCCCACCACGAAGTAGGTGTCGTGAAAGTACAGATCGAGCGCCGGCTGCCCCAGGAAAATGCCGCTCACGCCGCCCGTGACGAAGAGGGAAACGAACCCCAGAGCGAACAGCATGGCGGTGTCGAAGTGGATCTTCCCGCCCCACAGCGTGCCGATCCAGTTGAACGTCTTGATGGCCGACGGCACTCCGATCGCCATGGTCAGCACCGAAAATGCCATGGCCGAGTACGGATTCATCCCACTCATGAACATGTGGTGGCCCCACACCAGGAAGCCCAGGAAACCGATGCTCAGGATGGCGTACACCATGGCCTTGTACCCGAAAATGGGCTTGCGCGAAAACGTGGCGAGCAACTGCGACGTGATGCCCATGCCCGGCAGGATGGCGATGTACACCTCGGGATGGCCGAAGAACCAGAACAGGTGCTGCCAAAGCAGCGGCGAGCCGCCCTTGTGACTCACCAGAATCTGGTCGTTGATCATGAGGCCGGCGGGCAGGAAAAAGCTGGTCCCCGCCACGCGGTCGAGCAGCAGCAGCACCCCCGCGGCAAGCAGCACCGCAAAACCGAGCAGCCCCAGGATGGCCGTCACCAGCCACGTCCAGCAGGTCAGCGGCATGCGCATCAGCCTCATGCCCTGGCAGCGCAGATCCACGGTGGTGGCGATGAAGTTGATGGCGCCCATCAGCGAAGCGCCGCAGAAGATGGCGATGCTCACGAGCCACAGGTTCTGCCCCATCCCCTCCCCGGGACCGGTGATGCGCCCCGCGCCCGACAGCGGCGGGTACGCCGTCCAGCCCGATAGCGGCGCGCCGCCTTGCACGAAGAACGCCGCCACCATCACGATCAGCGCCAGAAACGTGGTCCAGAACGACATCATGTTCAGCACCGGGAACGCCATGTCCTCGGCGCCGATCTGGATGGGCAGGAAATAATTTCCGAAGCCGCTCTGCGGCACCGTGGTCAGCACGAAGAACACCATGATGGTGCCGTGCATGGTCATCAGCGACAGGTACAGCTCCGGGGTCATCACCCCGCCCGCCGCCGCCGTGGGCCACAGCTTGCCGAACCACGACACCGCCACGTTCGGGTTCACCATGTGGTAGCGCATCAACAGCGAAAGCGACATGCCCAGGAACACCGAGAACAGCCCCAGGAAATAATACTGGAGGCCGATCACTTTGTGATCCAGGCTGAAGATATATTTCCGAATGAAGCCGTGAGGCGCGTGCTGCGCCGTATGGGCTGAGGGAGAAGACATAGGGTTTACCTCGGGGAATTGGTCGCGCCTGCCATCACTTTTGGGCCTGTTGCCGCTTCCACTGTTCGAAATCGGCAGCGCTCATCACTTGCATGGTGGTGCGCATCTGGAAGTGGCCCAGGCCGCACAACTCGGAGCAGGGGACCTCATAGATGCCGATCTTGTCGGCTTGGAAGTGCAGCGGAATCTCCATGCCGGGCACGATGTCCTGCTTCATGCGGAGCTCCGGTACGAAGAAATTGTGGATCACGTCCCGCGAGTGCATGATCAGGTTGATGGGCTTGCCCACGGGAACCTTCAGCGACGCGCTGACGATATCGTCCGCCGAGGCCGGGTCCTTATCGTCGAGGCCCATCGGGTTGCCCGCCGAATCGTTGACCAGGTGCAGATCGGCGCGGCCGAATTTGCCATCGGGGCCGGGATAGCGGAAGCTCCAGGCGAACTGCTTGGCCATCACCTCGATGGGGATGGCGTCGGGCGGGGCTTCATCGAAATGCACCGCCGCCCAGATCTTCGTGCCCATGATCACCAGCCCGATGAACAGCAGCGCCGTGGCGCTGGTCCACAGCGTCTCGAGCCTGTTGTTGCCGTGCGAGTATTCCGCGCGCCGGCCATCGTTGCGGAAGCGCACGATGACGTAACCCAGGGCGAATTGCGCCAGGAAGAAAATGATCCCGACCACGATCAGGGTGCGCATGAATTGCGCGTCATACGCCAGACCGTGCTGGCTGATCGGGGGCGGAAACCACCATGTTTTGGCTGCGAAAAAATAGACGATAACAACCGTGAGTACCCAAACCACGGGCGCAAGCAGCATCCCAGCTATCCTCCACGAACTACCACACCCTCTTCGAATGGAACGTGAAAAGACATTAGCACACGCGATGAAGGAGGTGCAACTCGGATTCCGTCGCGCGCGCGAGGATTTACGTTGGTTGCGCTAGACTGGAAACATACCACGGTAATGACCATAGACGAACGCATTGAAGCCCTCACGATGAATCTCGA
>JAIQEX010000054.1 GCA_020073615.1 Terriglobia bacterium | reverse complement strand
TCTTCCCGAGCACGCCCGCGCCGCCGGCCTTCCCGCCATCCAGCAGGCACTGGCGGCCGCCCGCCACCTTCTGGAGATGCACCGTCGCTGCTTAACCGATGAAAAGGCCCGGCGCCAGTTCCAACGTCTCGATCGGCGCCTCCGCGCCGTAGCGGATCAGCTCGCGCAAATCACTACAGCCGAAAAATGAGGAAAGATTGGCCAGTCAATCTCGGATTTTCCCGTCTGTGTAGCCGGACGTCCCGTGTCGGCTGAGCGTTGTGGGCGTTCCTGCCAGACCGTGAGGGAGCTGTCTTCCGCTTGCCCCTGCCCCTCACTGCGGCAGGCGAGGGATTGGGTATTGGTAACCCTCGATTAGGAACGTGTCGAAGCCGGAACCCGACCGCGTCGTCCACTGCGAAGGCAGGTTGATGTACCGCAGCAGCTTGCAGTTGTCCGGGTCGTTTACGGCCATCGGCCACAACAGTTCGAAGACGGCCGACGCGCACCGCGATAGGACGTAGCTCTGGATCGCGGCCACGTAGTTGTACAGGCGCGTCCGCAGGAAGTTGGCGTCGGCATAGCTGTTGACCGACGGGTCGTCGTTCGGCGTGTGAAAGTGGCCAGCGCGCGGCCGAGCGCCGATTGCCCCGCGGCCTGCGTGTCAGCATCGCAAAACGCCATGCCGGAAGCGTTCGCCTGGAACCACCAGAGGATTTCGCCGAACTGGAGCTTCGGCGTGAGTCCTGCTGCCAGCATCAGACCAGCCATCGCGGCGAGGGCCTGCCCAAGGTAGTTCTGCGGCCCCGAACTGAACGCGATTTGGGAACTATTCAACGTCCCGAATCCGGTTGCCGTTTCCACCGCCGTGCCGTCGGGGAATCTTTGAACCCACACCGCGCCACCGGCGGGATTGTCCGGCGGCTCGAACCCGGTCTTCCGGGGCCGGACGCTCCGCGGTGAGTGGACGTGCCGGAAGTGCAGCCCCGTCTGAGGCGCAGCCTCGTTACCGTCTAGCGCAGCACCGTGAGCAACGTGCTCGCCGGCGAGGAAACGCCGTTGATGGTGGCCACGATTGGCCAGTCCCCATCGGGCATGTTGTCCGGGATCTTCAGGTTCACCTGGTACAGGCCCGCATAGGGCGCCGCCAGCGCGGCTCCGAAAACCTGCACCGGCGTGTTGCCGATGGTCACCGTCACCGGGCTGGCTGTCAGGTACAGCGTGCCGAACGGCACCTTGACACCGACCGGCGCCACCGGATTGGTCGGACCGAAGCCCGTGCCCCACAGGATGATCACATCCCCGGGCTTGGCCGGCACGGTGGCCGCGCTGAAAGTGCCGTTCTTGACCGCGATACTGAAGTCCGGCCGGGTGGCCACGGCGTAAGTATTGCTCCACAGGAAGAACGCCGGCCCGTACTGCTGGGAATTGGCCGTTGCCGCCGCGCTCGTGCCCACGTCAGTGGTCACGGTCACTTGCACCGGCCCGAAGCCCACGTCCGGCGCCAGCACGTTGATCTGTCCCGGACTGACGGCGTTGACATACGCCGGCTTGCCGCCTACGCTCACTTTCACGCCGGCGAGCGATATGGGCAGCTCGCCATTGGGGCCGATGAAATTCGTCCAGTCTACAGTGGTAGGGGCGAGATTGGTCCCCTTGATCGTCATAAAGGAATTGGGAACGATGCCCGGTTCGAAGCTGGCGCCATTCAGCACCTGGCCTTGGGCGATGGCGGGCGGGGCGGCGGCGGGCGGCGGCGTGGCCGCCCGGTCGACCGCGAGATCCACAATTCCGAACGGGATGAGCGCCACCGGGAGAGCGATCAACCGCACAAACTGCCCGTTGGCGTCGTAGGTCGCCAGCCCGCCGCCGCCGGCCTCGGTGAACGACGGAACGGAGATGATGTAGTTGGCGCCGTCGCATGCAATCCCTGTGGTGCGCGCCGTGGAGGTTATGAAGACGGATTTCTGCATTTTCCCGGCGGCATCGTAGATGTCGTACGGGACGCTGCCGCGGTTGGCGATGAAGCGGCCGTCCGGCAGCACCTCGAAGCCGTCGCGCGCCAGGTTGCTGTTCTGGGGACGCGCCAGGGTCAAGGTCTGCAGCAGTTGACCCGCCGGCGAATACTGGTAGACCTTGTCGTCGGCCGGGGCGTTGGGGTCGTTGGGGTGGGAGGCCAGCATCCACAGACTCGCGCCATCCCAGGAGAGGCTGTTGATGCCCGGCGTCAGCACGGTGGCGAAGGCGATGCCCAGGTCGGCGTGCGTCACCGCGTCGGTTTTGTAAACGTTGGGCGTGTCGGCCAGCGAGTAGTAGATGGTGTTGCCCACTACCGCGATTCCGCGGCCGTTGGCCCGCCCGCGCCGGGCGTCGTTGTGCGGCGCCTCAAAATCGGCCAGATTGTTTCCCGTGGCCAGGTCGTATGCCTGTATGTGCGGATTGCCCAGGCTGGCGTTGAACGCCCAGACGGTGGTGCCCGCCTGCGATGCCGCCGCCGAAGCCAGGAGTAGTGCGAAGATACCTGTCCCTCGAAGGAGTTTCTGGAGCATCATGATTTCATCTTCGGAGGTATGGAGGAAGGAGGGTATCCCGTGTTTCCGCCATCGAGCGGGCGCGATACTACGCAAATGTAACAAAAAAGCCCTGCGCGGCGGGGGGGCCGCACAGGGCTGAAAACTGGAAATAACCGATTTAGAATTTGTAGGTTAGCCCGAACTGGAGTAGCCGCGGGCCTACCCCGTCGGCGCTGTACAGCATGCTCGTGATCTGTCCGAAAGTCGTGCTGTTGACATTGGTGTCGCCAGCGAAGAAATTCGGATGGTTGAACAGGTTGTAGAAGTCGGCCTTGAACTGGATGCTCTGCCGCTCGGTGATTTTGGTGTCCTTCAGGAGCGACATATTGTAGTTCTTGAACCAGGGGCCGCTGAGGTCGCGGCGCTGGAGTCCGCCCACCGAACCCGCCACCGGGTTGGTGAATAGCTGGCCGGCAAAGGGCGCCTGGCCGTCGGGCGCCACGCCCTGGCCATTGGTCCCGATGGCCGCCGGGTTGATGAAGAACGGCCCGTTGCCGGTCATGAACAGTCCGGAGTTGGCGGTCAACTGGCCGAGCGTGCTGGTGCTATCGACCGTGTTCTCGCCCGCCCGCGCCGGCCGGTTCAACGTGCCGCGCGCCGACAGGATCGAGATGGGCGCACCGCTGTTGATGGTGACAATCCCGCTGAACGCCCAGCCGCCGATGACCCGGTTCGCCATGCGGCCGCCGCCGAAGCGATGCCCCGCCCCGAAGGGCAGCGGCATGAAGAAATTCGCCTTAAAGGAGTGGGTGAGGTCCCAGGGGGCCCGCGCCTTCTCGATGGAGGGATTGCCGTTGTCCAGCAGCGCGTCCAGGCCGCGCTCCACGCTGGTGTCGCTCAGCGCCTTGCTGAACACGTAGCTGGCCTGGAACTGGATGCCGTGCGACAGACGCCGCCGCGCTTCCAGTTGCAGCCCGTTGTAGCTGGAGTTGCTGAACGGGGCCAGCTCGCTCGAATACAGCGCATTCGGATTGGGGAAATAGCTGTATCCGGGGATGGTGCTCGGGAAAAAGTTGTTGGCCTGGTAGAGTTGCGCCAGGGCCGCGACCTGGCCGCTCAGGACGTCGCCGCGCACCGTGGCGTTGGTCAGCAGGCCGCCGCTGGGCAGGGCGTTAAAGAACGGCAGGGGCACGCTGCCGGGGATGTTCGCGTTAAACGTCGCGTTGAACGTGCCGGTGGCCGCCAGCGAGGCCAGGCCGTTGTTGCGCGCGTTGATGAAGTCGGTGAGGAACCCGCCGTCCTTGATGTGGATCTGGTTGAAGTCGATCTGGCGGGCCAGTTTCACCGCGTGGTTGCCCACGTAGCGCGCCTCGAAGATGGTGCCCTTGAAATCCTGCTGGATTCCGAAGTTCCACTGCTGCACGTACGGCGGGCGCATGTTGGGATCAATCAGTCCCTGCACGTTGTTGTTGCCCGTGGTGACGAAGTTCTGCGCCGTGGTCACCGGGATCTGGAACACCGGCGTGGGGATGGCCGGCGGCGCGGCGGCGAACGCGTTGAGGTTCTGCAAACCGGAAGTGCCCTGGAGACCGGTGTTCACCGTAAGCGTATTGAGCACGGCCTCGAGCATGTCGTCCTGCGCGTAGGAAATGCTGTAGCCGGCGCGGATCACGGTCTTGCCGTTGCCCCGCGCATCCCAGGCCAGGCCCACGTTGGGAGCGAAGGCGTGGAGGTCGTTATGGTAAAGGGAGTTGCCCACGAAGTTGAGCGAGGCGTTGGAAAGCAGGGTGGTGACCGGGTTGTTGTTGATCAGCGTCGGCTGGATCAGCAGCCCGTCGCTTTCCTTGACCGGCGGGAAGAAGTCCCAACGCACGCCCAGCACCGCCGTGAAGCGCGGTTTGATCTTCCAGGTGTCGGTGACGTAGCCGGCGTAGTCGTTGAAGCTCAGGTGCTGGAGCTGCTGGGCGCCGGGCACGAATCCCGAGGTCCGGCTGGTGATGTTGTAGAGCTGCGTCGCCGAGGTGACGATTCCGGCCAGCGATTGCAGCAGGTTGTTGGCGGTGTTGATGTCCGTGGCCGAAGCGCCCGGGATATCGCCCACGCCGAAGCCGAACGGGCTGGTGGCCGAGAAGCCCAGGTTGTAGGTGGGCACGATGCCGCCGAAATTGAAGGGCGCCGTGCGGTTCTGCTGGGTCTGGAAACCGAACGACACGATGTGCCGCCCGTGCACCCAGTTGGCGTTGTCCTGCAGGTTGTAGCTGTTCGTGGTGCGGCCTTGCGACAGAAACGTATTCACCGGGTTCGAGAAAATCGATCCCCCGATGAAGGACGTGGGCTGAGTGCCCGACACGTCGAACGGCGCGGTCGCCAGGTTGCCGCCCCCGCGCAGCTCGTTGGTCAGGGTCGCCTTCGGGTTCCAGCGCCAACTGGCGCTGAACAGGTTCACCCCGATATTGTTCGACACCGCCGGAATGAAGTTGAAACCACCGCCGATGTCGGGGCGGTCCACGATATCCCGGCTCCACCGGTACGTGCCGCTGAACACGTTCTTGGGCGAGTACATGTAGTCGATCTTGCCCACAATGCTGTCGCGGCGCTCGTTGCTCCGCTCGTTGAACTGGAAGCCGGTGGTGTTCAACCCGTCGCCCTGGGACGTGCTGTTGCCCACCTTGGGCAGTTGCGCGATCTCGGCCTGCATTACTTTATCAATCTGCAGGCCCTGGTCCTGCAGGATGTTAAACTGCTGCACCGCCCCTCCCACCCGGTATTGCAGGATGCCCTGCGCGGCGGTGGGCGTCAGGATGGTGCGCGATTCGGGAAACGTCTGATGTTCGTCGTAGGTCTCATAGTTGACGAAAAACAGCAGCTTGTCCTTCTTGATCGGCCCGCCGATGGAGCCGCCGAACTGGTTCAGGTTGAGGAACGGCCGGTCTACGCCGTCCCGGTTGTTAAACCAGTCGTTGGCCGATGCCGCGCTGTTGCGGTTGAACCAGTAGGCGTTGCCGTGATACCGGTTGGTGCCCGAGGGCGTGGAAAGCGAAATCGCGTTGGCGTTGCCGCCCACCGTCGGATTGGCGTTCGAGCTCGATACCGTGATCTCGGCAACCTCGCCGATGGTCAGCTTGTTGGGAATGTAGTCCAGGCCGTTGATGCGGATGAAATTGTCCTGGACGTTGACGCCGTCGAGCGTGACGTTGGTGTTCTGCGCGCGCAGGCCGTTGATCACCGTGTCGGCGCGGCCGTTGCTGTTCACGCCGGGCTGGGTGTACCACAGGTTGCTCGCCTGCCGGTCGAGCACCGGAAGGTTCACCACCTGCGAATTGGTGACCGTGCTGGTGATTTCCGCCGTCGAGGTATCGAGCGTGGCGCTGGAGGCTGCCACTTCGATGGTGGCCGCCGTGGCCTGGATGCTTACCTGGATGGGCCGCAGAGCGGTCGCATGCACCGGGTCCACCACCACATTTTCCTGGGTGGCGGGGGCGAAGCCGGTGGCTTCCACCTGCAGCCGGTAGGTCTCCGGCCGGACGGTGCTGAAGTTAAAAACGCCGTCGCTGGTGGTGTGCGTGGTGAGAATCGGAGTTTTGCCTCCGGTCAGGTACAGGCTGACCTTGGCGTTGGGAACCTGGGCGCCGGACGGATCGACAACCGAACCCGTAACCTGGCCCGCTACCTGGGCGAATACGAGTCCGGCGAACGCCAGACCCAGCCCAAAAACAGACACACGTCCATACATTGCGAAGACCCCCTCTAAAGGTCGTGTATCCCCTGATTGGATAAATGTTAACACTAAACCTCTTCAAGGTGGGTGTTAACTCGAGGAGAGGGTTCATGCGGGGAAGGGCACGGGGAGCGCGGGTCTACAGGCCGGGCAGGGTCTGGAGGCGAAAAAAAACCCTGCCCGGCGGTTGAGTCCGCCGGGCAGGGATGGGGAAACCACCTGCTTGTAATGCTGCTACTAGAGGATCGTGAAGGTCAGCGCGTTGCTGGTCCCTCCCGGTGTAGTGACGGTCAAGGCGAAGGCCCCAGCGGTAGCCGTGGGAGCCACCGAGAAGGTCACCCTGACTTGGGTATCCGAGAGGACCGTAAAGCCGCTCAGGGTGACGCCCGACAGGGCCGGGTTGAAGTTGAGCCCGGCGAGCGTGGCGGTAGTCAGGTGCGTGCCGGTAATGGTCTCCTGGTTGACTACCGTGTTCCCGCCCCGCCTGATGGTGGGCGTGGACATCAAGGTCAGTGTCGGCGGCGGCGGAACAACCGTAAAGCTCACCGCGCCGGTGGTGCCACCCGGAGTCGTAACCGTAATGCTCTGCGCGCCGATCGGTGCGGCCGGGTCGATCACCAGGGTAGCGGTGATCGAGCTGCCGTTGCCGGTCACGCCCGTGGCGGTGATGCCCGCGGGCAGATTCAGCGTGACGGCCGTCAGGTTGGTGCCGTTAATGGTCACCGGCACGCTGGTGCCCTGGTTGCCGGATGCCGGCGAGATGCCGCTCACCGTGGGAGGCGGCTGGTTGATGGTGAACGTCCCCGGTACGGCGGTAGGCCCACCCGCCGTGGTGATGACGACGTTCTGCGGGCCGGTGGGGCCGCCGGGAGCGTTGGGCGTCAGGATGAACGTGGCGTTGATCTGCGTGTCATTGACCACGCTGAAGCCCGTTACCGTAACGCCCGGGATGGCGCCCAGCGTCCCGCCCGTGAGGAACTGGCCGCTGATGACCACCGCCACCGTGTCGCCCTGGAAGGCCGACGCCGGAGTGATGGACGCGATCACCGGAGGCGGCGGAATGATGGTGAACGCCAGGGCATTGCTGGTGCCGCCCTGGGTGGTAACGGTGAAGCTCGTCGCGCCCAGCGGGGCCGCCGGATCGATGACGAAGCTACCCGTAATCTGAGTCGCGGTCACCGCCGTGGGGGTAAAGGTGATGCTCGCCGGCAGGTTCATCGTGGACAGGGCCAGGAAGTTGCCGTTGATGGTCACCGGTACGGTGGTGCCGATCACCGCCGAAGTGGGGGTGATGTTGGCCAGCGCCGGAGGCGGCGGGTTGATGGTGAACGCCAGCGCGTTGCTGGCGACGCCCAGGGTCGAGGCGGCGACGGTGGTCGCGCCCAGGGCGGCATTAGCCGCGATGGAGAAGGTGGCGTTGATCTGCGTATCGCTGACCGCCGTCGCGCTGACCACCGTGATGCCCGGTCCCACGACCAGAGTTGCGTTGGTCAGGGCCGTGCCAGTAATGGTCACCGCGCCCGAGGTTCCCGTGACCCCGATGGCCGGAGCGATGCCGGTCAGGGCCGGAGGCGCCAGGATGGTAAACGCCAGAGCATTGCTGGTGCCGCCCTGGGTGGTAACGGTGAAGCTCGTCGCGCCCAGCGGTGCCGCCGCAGCGATGACGAAGTTACCCGTGATCTGAGTCGCGGTGATCACCACGCCGGTAGCCGTGATGCTCGCGGGCAGATTCAGCGTGGAGCCGGTCAGGAAGGTGCCGTTGATGGTCACCGGTACGGTGGTGCCGATCAATCCGATGGTCTGCGAAATATTGGTCAGCACCGGAGGCGGCGGGTTGATGGTGAAGGTTAGCGCGTTGCTGGTGCCGCCCAGGGTCGAGACCGTGACGTTCGCCGGGCCGAGCGCGGCATTAGCCGCGACGGCGAAGCTGGCGTTGATCTGCGTATCGCTGACTACGGTCGCGCTGACCACGGTGAGGCCCGCCCCCACGGCGAGCGTCCCGTTGCTGAGCGCCGTGCCGACGATCGTCACCGGCACGGTGGTGCCCGTCACCCCGAGGGCCGGGGTGATGCTGGTCAGGGCCGGAGGCGGCGGCAGGTTGACCGTGAAGGTCGCGCCTGTGGAGCCGCCCGGAGTGGTTACGGTAACGGTCTGCGGGCCGGTCGGAGCGGTGCCCGCGATAGCGAAGTTAGCAGTGATCTGAGTGGCGGTAACGGTCACCCCAGTGGCAGTAACGCCCGTGGGCGGAGTCAGCGTGGCACCCAGGAAGTTGCTGCCGGTGATGGTCACCGGAACCGTGGTCAGCACCACGCCCGAAGCGGGAGCAACGGCGGCGATGGCCGGAGGCGGCGGCACGGTCACGGTGAAGGTCACCGGGGTGGTGGTGCCGCCCGGTGTGGTCACTGTCACGTTGCCCGGACCGGCCGGAGCGTTAGCCGCGATCGCCAGGGTGGCGGTGATCTGGCTCACCGTGATTACCGGCGAACCGACCACGGTCACGCCCGTAGGCAGATGCAACACCGAGCCCAACAGGTTGGCCCCGGCGATGACCACCGGAACGGAATCGGCCTGGTTACCCGAGGCCGGCGTGATGGAGGTCACCGAAGGCGGCAGGACGATGGTGAAGGTCACGGGGCCTGAGGTTCCGCCACCGGTGGTTGCGGTAATGTTCTGCGGGCCGAGAGCGGCGGTGAGGCTGATCACCAGGGTGGCGGCGATCTGGGTCGCGCTCGCTACCGGCGGAGCGGCGGTAGTCACACCCGCCGGCAGATTGAGGGTCGCCCCCAACAGGTTGGTACCGGTAAAGGTCACCGGTACGCTGGTGCCTGCGGTTCCCGAAGTCGGCGTCATGCTGGCCAGCGTGGGCGCCGGCGAGTTAATGTTAAAGGTCACGGTGGCGGCGCCGCCTGTGGTGGTCGCGGTAATGGTCTGCGCGCCCAGGGTCGCGTTCGCCGCGATGGCCAGGGTGGCGGTGATCTGGGTGGCCGTCACAACCGGTGCACCGGTGGTGGTGACGCCCGACGGCAGCGTCAGCGTGGCCCCGAGAAGGTTGGTGCCGGCGATGGTCACGGGCACGCTGGCGCCCTGCGCCCCGGTTGCCGGGGTGATGCTGGTGATGGTGGGAGCCGGCGGGTTAACCGTAAAGGTTACGGGGCCGCTGGTCCCGGAGACGGTGGTCGCCGTGATGTTCTGCGCGCCCGTGGTGGCGGTCGCCGCGATCGCCAGGGTGGCGGTGATCTGCGTAGCCGTTACTACCGGCGCCGCGGTGGTGGTGACGCCCGCGGGCAAGTTCAGGGTGGCGCCGGTCAGGCTGGTACCGATGATGGTCACCGGCAGACTGGCAGTGCCCTGCACCCCCGTATTGGGAGCGATGCTGGTCAGCGTCGGCACCGGCGCGTTCACCGTGAAGACTACCGGTGTGGCCGTGGTGCCGCCAGGGGTGGTGACGGTAATGTTCTTGGCGCCGGTCGCGGCCGCGGCGGTAATCACCAGGCTGGCCGTAATCTGCGTCGAAGTCGCGGTAACGCCGGTGGCGGTAACGCCCGCCGGCAGGTTCAACGTGCCGCCCAGAAGGGTGGTTCCGGCGATGGTCACCGGCACCGTGGTGCCCGCCACGCCCGAGGTGGGCGCGATGGAGGTGATGGTGGGCGGAGGCGGCAACGTCACCGTGAAGGTCACGGGGTTGCTGGCGCCGTTGGCGTTGTTGACTACGATGGTCGCCGGCCCGAGGGTGGCCGTCAGGGCGACATTAAACGTGGCCGTGATCTGCGTATCGCTGACCACGACTACGCCGGTCGCGCTGATGCCCGCGGTCAGGTTGCCGTCGAGCGTGGAGCCGGTCAGTTTGGAGCCGGTGAGGGTCACGGCCAGAATCTGGCCCTGGAACCCGGTGGCCGGCGCGATGCTGGTGAGCACCGGCGGCGGCGGAAGGATGGTGAACGGAATGCTGGCGCTGCCGCCCGCGGTCGTCAGGCTGATGGTCTTGGCGCCTTGCGGAGCGGTGAGAGCTACTGCCAGCAGGGCCGTAATCTGCGTCGGCGTAATCACTACGTTGCTGGCCGTGACGCCGGTCGGATAAGTGATTGTGGAGCCGGTCAGGAAGGTGCCGGCCATGGTCACCGTTACGCTGGTGCCGATCACGCCCGATGTCGGGTTGATGGAGATCAACGTCGGTGGCGGCGGATTAATCGTGAAGGTCACCTGGCCGCTGGTTCCGGCCGAGGTGGTGACGCTGATGCCCTGTGGCCCGGTCGGGGCCGTAGCCGCGATTACCAGCGTGGCGGATAGCGAGGTAGCCGTCGTCGTTACGCCTGTCGCCGTAACACCGGTGGGCAGGTTCAGGGTAGCGCCCGCGAGGTTGAGGCCGGCGAAGGTCACCGGAACGCTGGTGCCCTGCACGCCCACCGCGGGAGTAACTGTGTTCAGCACCGGAGCCGGCGCGATAATCGAGAACGAAAGCGCGTTGCTGACGATCCCGTTGGCGGTCACGGTGAAGATCGGAACCGTTCCGATCACGGCGCTGGCGGCCACGTTGAAGGTGGCGTCGATCTCCGCGCTGCTGACCACAGTAACGCCGGTGGCGGTGATGCCCGCCGGCATATTCAGTACGCCGCCGGTCAGGCCGGACCCGGTAATCACTACGGGGTTGGCGGTGCCCGGCGATCCGTGCCCGGGCGCCACGCTGCTGAGTACCGGCTTGTCCGAGAGCAGCCAAACGTGGGTCTGATCCACCGGAAAGACCTGCTTCCCGTTGGGGTTCAACGCGATCCCGCCTATGACCGTGAAGGGCGTAGTCGCCGTGCCCACCAATCCGTTATCGGCCATCAGCGTAAAGGTGTTGGCCACCGGGTCGTAGCGCCAGACTTTGACGGTGTCGCCGATGTAAACATAGTTGGCGTCCGCGGCGACGGCCGTGGGGAGATTCAGCACTACCGCGAGAAACTGGAAGGTGCACGTTCCCTGACATACCGTGGCATTGTAAATGACGCTGGAGCTGGCCACCCCCACGTCGTACAGGTTCGCGCCCTGGAACGCCAGGCTGAGCGAGCCGGTTTCGAACATTGTGCCGATAAACGACACCGTGTGCGTTGCCAGCAAAGGAGTGCTCACCTTCACGATGTTCAAGCTGCCCGCAATCGAGGCGTAGATTTGCCTGTCTGGTCCAAACGCCAGCGCTACCGGCGCCGTGCCTCCGGGAGCGCCTTTGAGGATGGCGCTGTTGTTCACCACCCTTACGGCGGCGCCCAGGGTCTCATTATTCGCGGTTACAGTAACGGGCCATTGATAGACACCGTTGGTGCCGCTGGTGTCGGGAAGATAGACGTGCCGGTGGCCCAGGTTATCGGCCGTGCTGTCATAGGCCGGAGCCCCGGGAACGAAACCCGCCGGTAATACCGCGCAGTTGTTGGTCACCGTATTCGTCGCCTGGCAGAAACCCAAGGCCCCGTCCACGACCCATACGTGGGTTCCCATGTAGACCGCGCCCCGCGGCGTGGTTACCCCGGTGGCGGAGAGCGCGGCGGGGTTGTTGATCGCCGTTCCGAACACCAGGGCCGGCGGAACCGTCGGGGGAGGAGAGCCCAGCGGCCCCTGGCCGTCGATCGGGGAATTAAAGGGCACTGTGTACAAAGTGGCTGCCGGCGATTGACCACCCGTGGGGTCGTCCACATAGAACAAATTACCGCTGCCGTCCACACCCACCGATATAACGTTGCTCAGCAGGCCGCCGAGAGTGCCATTGGCGTTGTTAAAGGATTTGGAATAGAGATCCACTATCCCGGTAGCCAAGGCATACCGGAAAACGCCAAACGAGTTGCCAATGTACATCAGGGTGTTCGCCGCATCAACAGTAACCGACGTAGTGGAGATGATGCCCAGGTTGGTGTTGATCGCGCCCTTGCACTTGTTTCCGCAACCGACGGCGTTGGGGATCTGAACCATGCCATCCCGATCCGCGATCCACAGTTGCGCGGTGGCCACCGAATTGCCAGTGATCGCCAGGCCGTGCGCCGGCGTCCCGCTGATGGTGGTACCCATGGCGCTGACCGTTTGCGCGGCTTGATCCGGAGTGCTGACGCGCTGATAGGTGGCATTCGCCGTCATGCTCACGTAGAGGGTGTCGTCTCCCGGAGGGCCCAGCACGACGGCGCCCGGCCGCTGCCCGCCCAGGGAGTTGGCTATGTTGACCGGAGTGTCGAAGGTGAGACCATTGAAGTGGTATCGCCAGATTCCGTTGCTGCCCGTGCTCTGGTCGGGAAGGTATACGAAGCGATTCACGGCATCGTAAGCCGGCTGCCCGATGAGCGGCGCCACGCCCGCGTTCTTGGTCGTCGGCTTCAGGCAGTTGGTTAGGGTGTTGCCCCCTACGATCGGGTCTACGCGGCAAAAGCCCTGTACGGCATCCGCTACCCAGAGATGCGTGCCATCCCAGATGGTTCCGCCGGTCGTTGTGGTCGTCAAGCCCGTGACGATGACCGTGCCTGGCGCTGCGGAGCATAGCGCCGCCAGCACCAGGGCTGTTATTGTCGCAATCAGGGCGGGTCTGGCCAGCCCGAACTTATCTGTTATCTTGTTCAACATGTGATCCCCCGCTTTTTTTCGAATACCGCCGTTGGTGTGTCTTCCTCTGTTTGGCGGACGCTGAATCCTCTTGCAGCCGACAGGTGTCGCCTGGTGAAATCATGACCATTCCATCATCGGAGGGAAGGGAGTAAGAATCTATCCCGTGTTTCCGGCATGTGGGGGGTGGGAAGTTACGCACCCGCGCCGCTAATAACATGACCAAAAAGGACTTATTGTGTCCGTTTTGTAAAATCATGTAACTTGTTCATAAGTGGCCCGGCCGTGTGGTGAAACCCTACAAACCAGGGGTCGGCCGCGATCCAGAGAAAAGGGTGGGAAACTCGCGGAGAGCCTGCCAATTCGGGATAAGGAGGCCCTGTTTTAGAGCGCGAAGCCCAGATGTGGGGCAGGTTGTTAACCTGCGGCCGATTGTCAATCGGCCTGCCGGCTTGCTTGCGAATCCCGATTCCATTCGCGCGGAACCAGGCAAAAGCCGGGCGGACGCCAGCGCCGGAGGGATTTCCCTGGCCCAGCGGCGGGCCGATTGTCAATCGGCCGCAGGTTAACAACCTGCCCCACTTGAGTTAGCCCAGAGTTAGCCCCCCCAAACTAAAAAAACGCCCGGCTCATTTCTGAGCCGGGCGCGAGAGTAACTACCTGGAAAATACCGGCCTGGCTTCCCAGGCCGCTTCCCAGTCTCCGGTGGCACCAAAAAATGGGGCGGAGAGACTCTTCCGCCCCACACTCTAGGGAATGTGACACTCTACCGGATACGCGTTATGCCTGCTACTATGCTGCCTCCGCCCGAGGACGTGATGCGCACCGCGCTGGGGATCGGGTTGATGATCAGCGCCAGAAGGTTGTAAGTGTTCAGCGTCGGATCATAGATGGGGACAAGGGACGGGCCTTGCGGATTCCCCGCGAAATCAAGCGGCTGAACCAACATCGTTACCGGCCCGCCTTGCCCCATGTTCGGGAACAGCGGCGCGTTGGTGCTGAACGCGACCTGCAAGCGGGACTTGCTGAGCGCGTACACCACGTTGGTAACCGTGATGGTGTCGGCGCCCACGAAGACGTTGACGGTGGCCACCGAGGTGCCGACCGTGGCGGTGAAGGTCAGTTGCACCGGCGGGTTGACGCCCCCCGGAATGGTCACTGCGGTGGGCGTGAAGGTGGCGGTGTTGCCGTTCACAGCCAGGGGCTGTGCCGGGCCGGCGATCTGCCGGAACTGGGCGACGCCGGCGGGGGTGACCACGGCGGTCAGGGTGACCGGCGTATTCAGCAGAACGTTCGGGGCGGACGTGCTCAGCGTGACCGAGGCAGCCGCGGCGGCTGCGGTAACGGTGATGTTGACGGTGGCCACTCCGCCGCAGGTGTAGCCGTTGCAAACGGCGAGCTGGAAGGACAATATCACCGGGGGAGCCCCAACGGCAAGCGTCGGCGCGGTGAACCGGGGCTTCGCCAGGCTGGGGTTATCCAGCGTGACCGCCGGCCCGTTGAACTGCTGCCAGGTATAGATCAGCGTCATGGCCGGAACGTTGGGGTCGGAGCTCGCGCTGCCGTCCAGCGTGACCAACGCGCCCGAACCCACGGACTGGGTCGGACCGGCGTTGGCGACCGGCGGATTGATAGACGTCATGGCGACGGTGCAGGTGGCGGACGGAGCATTCAGGTTGGGCCAAGGCTTTATTTGTCCCAGTCCGCCCGGTACCCCAGCTACGCCAGGAGGCGGAATCAGCGGCGGAGGCGGCGAGATGAAGCCATCGGCAAAGCGTTGATACGGTCCGGAGCCGTTGAGCAGGAACGGAAGCTCCTCGAACGGGAAGGGAATCTGCGGGCTGCCCAGAATCAGGTTTTCCGGCAGGATGAACTCGAACTGCGGCGCCTGGAACGTGCCGGCCACCAGTCCGTTGGCAATCACCTTGGCGGTGGGCAGTACGGTGTCGAGCGGTGCGCCGCCGGTCATCGACCGGCTGGCTACGGCCATTTCACGCGTGCCGGGAATGAAGTTGCCGATGACTTGGCGGAACCGGGCGCGGCCTTTCAAACCGCCCAGGGGCGGGCCGAACGGGTCGGACGAACCATAGTAGCGGTGCGTGCGGGCGCCGGTGCAGGGATCCACGTCCACCGCATAGACGTCCACCAGTTGCGAGAAATCGGTGGTGAAGAAGTCTCCGAACACCTTCTCCTGCGATTCCGCCGGGAAGATGGGGTTGGGAATGCCGCCGATGGCAATGCGGAATTCGCTCATGAACGAGTACACCGGCCACGTGCTGGGAGCGGTGTAGATGCCCAGCTCGACGGTGAGGGTATGCGTGGAGATGTATTGGCAGGAGCTGACCGGCTGGCCGGCCACGCAGGGCACGTCCTGCGTCAGCGTGCCGGCGAACGTAACATAGTCGCCGACTTCCAGCGGGACTTGCTCGAACGGATCGGGCGTAATCGGCGGAGTGAACGTGGCGCCGGGACCGGCGGCAATGGCGGCATTGTAGCCGAGCTGGTGGGTTACGCCGTTGGCGTCGGGCACCGCGTCAGGCTGTGCAGCGGGCATGGTATAGTTGACCGCGAAAGCGCCGGTGAAGGGGTCCACCGGCCGGTTCCAGGTCGGGCACAGAGCGTCCTGCGCCGGAGGGGCCACGCGCGGAACGCATACGGGATAACCGGTGCGCGCCACGATGGTGGGGTTGTCTTCGTCGGAACCGAACCGCGGGTCGGCCAGCGGGTCCGGGATGCCATAACGCCCGTGCGGGGTGTTGATGCGCAGGCGCGCGCCCGACTTGACGTTCAAGGGTCCACCCACCCAGACTTCGGCTCTGGCGTAATCAATGAAGTTGATCATCCCCTGGTTCATATTGGCAATGTTCTGGGAGATGGGTAAGAGCAGCCCGGCGATGAGCTGGTCGCTGGTAGCGGTGATCACGCGGTTGGCGAAGACGGAAATTTCGTACGTGGTCAGCGGCTTGGGCGTATCCGACAGGGCCATCCCGCTCTGGCCCAGAGCCTTGTAGGCGGCCGGGGCGTTGGCGAACATGTCGTCCCACGTCATGGCCGTGGCCGGGAACTGGAAGATGGTGTTGGCGGGAACGATGAACGTGGAGCCGTTCACCGTCACCGTGCCGCCGCAGTACGGATGCGCGCAGCCGTTGGTGCCCACCGGGTCCAGCGTCGCCGCCTGGATGAAGCCGATGGCGTTGACCGGCGAGATGGCTTGCAGGCCTACGGTCGGGTCCAGCACGGGAATGAACGGCGGCAGCAATACGGCTACGCCGCCGGGCCTGGCCGCTTGCGCGCCCGGCGCCAGCAGCAGCGCCATCACCAGCAACGGCAGAATGAGGGTCAGAAAACGATTGCTCGCTCGTGAGTGTCTCGCGCGGCAGATCGCCTTGTAGGTTCGAGAAAGTGTCTTCATGGTGTCAGCTCCTAGATATTTCTTCCAATTCCAAACTCAAGTTCTCCGTTGCTTACTTCAGCCCCGCATCGAATGACAGAAGCGGGCCCATGGCGGCCGTCCGGCCGGCCGCGCCCACCGCGGGCAGCGCCAGAATGTAGTCCATGGCATAACCGGTGGTGCCGTTCGCCAGGACCTGGTATTCGTTGAACATGTGGCCGTTCGGTACGTTCAGCGAGGGGTGGTCGAAGGGCGCTTTCTCCCAGCGCACCCGCTCGTCGGTCAGCGATTTCAGGAAGGCCACCAGCGCCGCTTTATCCGCGTCCGAGAGGTTCAGCGGGAAAATCGAGGGCGCGCGATTGGTCGCGTTGCTGCCAAAACCGGTGGTGTTGGCGGCATCGTTGCAAGTCAGAAACGTATACGGCACTCCCGGGGGCGGAGCGGGCAGACAATCCGGCGGCGGGTTGGTCGTCCGCCCGTTGCCGCCGCGATCATAGAAGTCCATCACCTGCTCGAGCGTGGAGTAGGCGCCGTTGTGGAAGAACGGTCCGGTCAGCTCCACGTTGCGCAGGTCGGGCACCTTCATGTTGCCGTCCACCGCATCGCGGGCATTGCCGTCCAGCCCGTTAAACGGGGCCAGAACCTGGAACAGGGCGGTGTTCACGCTGATGTGGTCGGGGCCGATGTTGTTGTACTGGCTGCTCCAGCCGTTGGCCGCGATATAGTTCTTCAATTGCCGGGCCCAGTTCAACGGGTTGCCCCACGGATCGGTGCCGCCGCTGCCGATGTCTTCGGCCGTGGGCGTCACGCCCAGGTTGTAGAAGCCCGTGTCGTAGAGCGCGGCGGTGCCGTCGCCCATGGCCATGTGCTCCACCTGCGTACCCTCGGCGTTGGCTTCCTTCAGGCTGGTGGCCGCGCTGGTGAACTCCGCGCCCTTGTGGCAGAAGACGCACTCGCCGTTGTTGTTGAACACCGAGAAGCCATGGGTCTGCTGGGCGGTCAGGGCGCTGATGTTGCCATTGGCGTACTGGTCGAAGGGCGTGTTGTCGGAGACGAGCGTGGATTCATAGAGCATGATGGACACGCCCCAGAAGAACGAGAAGTTCTTCTCGATCTGCCGGTAGTTGTCGCCCGTCGGAATGGGCGAGTTCCAGAACTTGGGAGCGAAGGCCCGCTTGATCAGGGTTTCGTAGCTGGCCAGCGACCTGGTGATGGGGTCCCACATGCCCGCCTTGACGATGGAAGTGCCGGTGATCTTGTTGGCGTAGGGGCCGAGCACGCTGTCGGTGGCCGCGATGGTCTGCAGGGCCAGGGGGTTCTGACGCAGCAGCTTTTGGCCGATCTGCTCGAACACCCGGTTGTTGCAGGACATTTCCAGGTTGCTGCCGGGGGGCCCGACGGACTGCGAGGCCAGGCTGGAATCGGGAAGGGCGATGGGCAGCGGCGACAGGCTGACGCCGTCCCACACCATCACACTGTTGAAGGGGTCGATGCCGGCGGTTGGATCGCGCGGGCCGAACGGGTTCCGCCCGTTGAAGATATTGTTGGCGCGCCCGTCCCAAAAGTTGCGGTAGTTGAACACCGCATTGATCACCGTGGGGGTGTTGCGCGGCTCCACCTGGCGGACGTTGATGCCGCCCACGCTGAAAGTGGAGGAAAGCGCCGCCGAGCACTGCTCGGCCTGGTTGGCGGGACCGGTCAGGTTGATGCCGTTGAAGTCCGCGCGGAATACGCCCTGCGAGGAGACAATATCGTCCGTGGAATGCACAATGGCCGAATCCCGGTCCTCGGTGGCCAACTGGTGGAAGGGAAAATCGGCCCGCGTCAGGGTATAGTTGGGGCCGCCATGCCCGCCCGAGGCTACCGGGTTCCAAATGTTCTGCTTGTTCGGATCGGTGTGGCGCAGGCCCGGGTCCATGGTGTTCTTCACGCGATTGTCGGCGCCGGCGTGGAAATGGCAACTGGCGCATGCCATGCCGTCGCTGCCCGCCTGCTGGTCCCAGAACAATGCCTTGCCCAGCACGATCGCGGCTTGCCTGTCCACTACGATTCCGGTAAGATCCGGCAGCGGTACGGTTATCAGGTTCAGGCCGCCGTTTACAATCGGAGGACGGTCCGGTGGAATGACTTGTGCGAGACCGAGGTGGGCCGTTCCGGCTAACAGCGCGACGGCCGATACCGCGGATCTCAGAAATGTAGTAGGTTTACTCTTTTTTGACATATTAGCCATTGACCTCCCTAGAAGTCTTCTTGAGCATAGGGCAGCCCGCTAAATCGTTGAATTGTCGGAAAACGGCATTTCGGCCCCCAAAAGATACGGAATCGAGTCCGTAGTTCTCGGGAGTGTTGGCAGCCCGTTGGGCCGCGGACTTGGTCGCGGCGGCTATGACTCCAGGCTGTCCTGGTGGGGCATGGATGAGCTTGCCGATTTTTTCACCGCTCACTCAGGCCCAGAACCGTGAAGAATCGCCGATCACAGGCGGCACCGCCTGCGCCACCAAACGCGCGCCCTTTTTGTAGTGGTGGGGCAGGCGGTGCCGCCTGCCAGTTGCCGGGCGGTTCGTTCTCACGTTCTCACGGTCGTGGCTTCGACGGAGCGGTCGCCGGCAATGTGGCGGCCTTGCCCCGGCCGTGGGGGCGGTCCTCCTGCCCTTTGGGGCAACCCACATGTATATATAGTGGCGTGGTGCTCACCCAACGGCCGGAAACCCTGCCGAATCATTGCTTGGCCCTCATTCAGTACCGCCATGAAGACCCTTTTGGTACGGAAAGGACGTGTAGTACTCTCCGTAGTTCCCCATGGTCGAAATACCGTCTTCCGGCGATTTAACACCTTTTACGACGGCCCTATCCTCAAAGAAGGCCACTAGGGAGGCCTATCGCCATGATGTCAACGATTCGTAAAATTTCGCTTGTTAACCAAAGTAAATCGGCAGTAGACTATTCGTGGATTAATAGGGTCACCAGATCTCAAGACCCTAAATTCTGTTCTCTAGGGAAGGAACCAATGGCACACGCACTGCACCAACACGCCGCCGCGTGGCGGATCGTGATTCTGCTTCTGGCAACCGTTCTTCTGGCGGGCGGCCCTTGCGCCTATGCCACCACCATACTCCTCCCTCCCACGCCCGCGCTTCCTGTCCCGGCTACGGCTGGCACGGCCACGGGGGCTGTGGGGGATCAGGCCTCCATGCTGGCCCTGCTTGGGGTTCTCACGGGGTTCAACGCGGCGGCCGTCGTCCAGGCTTCGGACGCCCCATCAATCGGGGTGGTCGGCAGCGACGGCGCCAGTTGGGACGGCTTCTCGGCTGAAGCAACCCTGACGATGATCACCACCACCATCCCCACCGACGGCTTCCTTTTTCTGAACTGGATGTTCCAGACCGCGGACGCGGGCTCGTTCTGGGACCCGGCAGGTTACATCGTTACGAACCAATCGCCGGTGGGCACTCCGATCGGTATCGCTGGCTTGAACGTGCTCACCGCCGGTCAGGACTTTACCACCCCCCCGTTGCTGGGCACGGGTAACTCCCCGTTCACGGAGGTCAACATCTTCGACGGCATCGCGTGCACGGATGTTTCTACGCCCAATGCTAACCCATGCGGCCTCATCGTCCCGGTTTCCGCGGGCGATACCTTCGGGCTTTTCGTGTTGACACCGGACAATCAGGCCAATCCCGGAAGCATCGTGGCCTGGGACGCGTTGAGTACGGGGGATCCCCTTCAGATCATGCTGAGCGACCTGATCAACGGCGTGCCCGATCCCGCCAACCCGGGTCAATTCCTCACTCCCCCAGCCGAGTGGACCGTGACCACCCTCAACGCGACGCCCGAGCCGGCCACGCTGCTGTTGATGGGCGGCGGCCTTCTGGCCATGGCCATGGTGGTGCGCCGCCGCAAGGCCTAGCAGCCACTCCCGCCCGTGATCTCTTGCGCCCGCCCGCCGCCATCGCGGCGCGGCGGGCGTTTTCTTTTTATCGCGGGCGCGCTACTTGTCTTCCCGGATCTGTTGGCTGAGGTACCGCTCGTAGCCGATTTCTTTCATCTGGTGGACCTGCGCCTCCAGCCAGTCCACGTGCTCTTCCTCGTCGTGCAGCAGCCGCTCGAACAGCTCGCGCGACGCGTTGTCGCCTTCGTCGCGGGTCACTTTGATGGCGCGATTGTACATCGCCACGGCATTGATCTCCAGCTTGAGATCGCTCTCCAACTGGTCTTTGACGTTCTGCCCCACTGTCAAATGCAGCAGCTCCGTCAGGTTCGGCGCGCCATCGAGGAACAGGATGCGCTCGACCAGCGCCTCGGCGTGTTTCATCTCGTCGATGGACTGCTTCTTTATATAAGAGCCCAGCCGGTCGTAGTGCCAGTTCTCGCACATTTCGGAATGCAGGAAGTATTGGCTGATGGCCGTCAACTCTTCCTTGAGAGCCTCGTTCAACAAGGCGATGACTTTGGGGTTACCCTTCATATCCGAGAATTCTAGCAGCCCCCGGCGGGGCCGTCCACCGCATGGTGGCCCTTCACATTGGTCCTTCGCGTGCCTATGGTATATGCATGAGGAGGAGAAAATCGTATGCGTCGATACCTGAGCGCTCTGTTTCTGAGCGCGGCACTCATCACGCCGGTGGTCCTTCATGCCCAGGACAGGGACCGCGACCACCGCTATTATGACCGCGACCGCAAGGACTACCACGAGTGGAACGAGCGGGAAGGGCGTGCTTACCGCCACTGGTTGACGGAAGAACGCCACCATAAATTCCACGAGTGGTCCAAAGCCAGCCGGCGCGAGCAAAGCGAGTACTGGCGATGGCGCCACGATCATCCCGATTGGGACGACCGCCGTTGAACCGCTTCCGTGCGCGGGCGGCCGTGATAGAGTAAATGACACTCTATGGACCGCCCCGCACCTGCCGCCATCGGATTCCGTGCGCACTCGGGGTGGGCCGTGCTGGTCGCGGTGGCCGGCCAGGCACACGCGCCCACCGTGATTTTGCGCCGCCGCTTGGAACTGGCCGATCCTGGGGTCCGCGGCTCCGTGCAGCCATACCATGCGGCCGCGGAGATGAGCCCGGGCGAGGGCAGCGCCTTCCTCGAGCGGTGTGCGGCCGCCAGCAACGCCCTGGCGGAACGGACGGTGCGGGAAGCCGTCGCGGAACTCGGGCGCCAGGGCTATCGCGCGCTGGCCTCCTGCATCCTGCTGGCATCGGGCCGGCCGCTGCCTCCCTTGGCGGCAATTCTCGCTGCCCATCCCTTGATTCACACCGCCGAGGGCGTGTTCTTCCGAGAGGCGCTCCACCAGGCCAGCGAGCGGTGCGGCCTCCTGGTGACCGCCTTCCGCGAGCGAGACCTGCCGAGCCAGGCTGCCGCCGCGCTGCGCATTCCGGCCGATGAGCTTCTCCGGCGTGCCTCCGCGCTGGGCAAGGCCGCGGGCCCACCCTGGCGGCAGGACGAAAAACTCTCGGCCCTCGCCGCCTGGCTCGCGCTGGCAAGCCGGCCGGCAACGACCTCCGCGACCCGGCGTTGACTTCCCCATACCCCCGGCGTATGATCGGTGTCTTAACAAACGACCGGAGGGCAACGCCATGGATGTAAGTGTCGGCGTGGTGACGATTTTATTCACGTTAAGCTTAGTGGCCGCCTGGATTTTGTTCAAGTTTCTGCAAAGTACGGCTACGATAACCAAGAAGGAGTACCAGATGGGAGGCGCCGCCGCCGGCTTTCTGATCATTTATGGCGCACTCTACTCGTCTTATACCCACCTGGCTACAGTAGCCCGTGATCAGAGTAAGAACGACCTTGCTGTCTGCGTAACTAACCTCCAAAAAAGCAAGGATGAAAATTCCGACGTGAGCATCAAGGGAGCCGTGGATCCTCCTCCCAGAAACGCCTGGGTTGTATTTGCGACCAAGACTGTCTCGCTTCCCAACGACGGTACGTTCCGCTTTTCGGCGCGGCGGAAGGATGTCAAGAGCGACGATCCGCCGGACATCTACGTGATCACCGAGCAGGAACAAAGCCACCAACAACTTGACCCGGGCGACGACCTCAGCAATGTCAAGATCACGCTGCCAAAGAAGGGTGGTCAGTAATGCAGGTACGTCTCACAAAGTGGTTACTGGTTCTATTGTTGGCCGTCAGCCTGTACGGGCAAACCGCGGTGGTGACCGGCGCGGTCACCCGCCGCAACGGCGCCCCGGCGGTCAATGTTACCGTCTCGGTCGGGGGGCGCGCCGGCCTCACCGACGTGCGCGGTCGATACCGCATCGCGGGTGTCCCGTTCGGCCGGCAGACCTGGCGCGTCACGCACGCCGGCAGGGTTCTGAGGGAGGTCCAGATCGAGGTCAGCGGGGCGGTCGTGACGCACGACGAAAGGCTCCCCTGACGGCGGGATTCGGTGCGATCTTATCGATTCAGGCACGGGTTTTCGGTCACAACAACTGCCTCAGAACTTCGGGCGATAGATTGCGCCCGCAGATCACGATGGCCACGGTCCTGCCCTCATAGCGGCGCGGGTCCTGGAGAAATGCGGCCACGGCGACGGCGGCGGCGCCTTCGATAATCCAATGCTCGGTCTCCATGGTCAGGCGCATGGCGGCCAGAATCTCGGCCTCGGAGACCAGCACCGGGCGGTCGATCACCTGCCGGCAGAGGCCGAAGGTGATCGATTCCGGCTCGAGCCCGCCCGCCGTGCTCTCGGAAAGCGTCGGCCGTTCGGGGACGTCCACAATGCGGCCGGCGCGCAGACACTGGTAGAGCACCGGCGAATTCTCCGGCCAGCAGCCGACGATCTCGGTGGCCGGCGACACCGCCTTCAGGTAAGCGCCGATGCCGCCGATCAGCCCGCCGCCGCCCACGGCCACGAAGACCGCATCGAGCCGCGCCGCCTGGCGATGCAGTTCGAGGCCGATGGTGCCCTGCCCGGCGATCACGTCGGCATCGTTATAGGGCGAGATGAAGGTGCGGCCCGACTCTTCAGCGGCCCGGCGCGCGGCGAGCTCGGCGGCGAGGGGATGGTCCCCGGCCGGGTGGATGCGCGCTCCGTGGGCGGCAATCCGCCGGGCCTTGGCGGGCGAGACCTGCGAGGAGACATAGACCTCCGCCGCGATGCCCCGCGCCTGTGCCGCCGCGGCCACGCCGAGGCCATGGTTGCCGTTGGAGGCGGTCACCACGCCCGCCGCGGCCTGCGCCGCGCTGAGCCGCGCGATCTTGTGCGAGGCGCCGCGAAACTTGAACGATCCCGTGTGCTGGAGGTGTTCCAGCTTCAGCAACACCGCCACGCCGCTGTCCGGCGCCAGGCCGCCGGATTCCTCCAGAGGAGTTTCCCGTACCAGGGGCGCGATCCGTTCATAGGCGGCGGCGATGGCGTCTTTCACGGTCTCAATTCTGCCACAAGTTCACCGCCCATCAATCAGGCCGCTTTCGCGGGCTAAAGCTTCTGGCGGGAGGTGCCGATCTATTCACGTGGCCGGTTTTGCCGGCCGATAGATTCACAGGAACGCGCGCTTTCTGAGGAATCTGGCGCTTCGCGCGCAGAAGAAGGATAAATGAGAATCGTCTCTCGCACGGCAACTCCGATTGAACCTACCCGGGTACCGGCCGGTACCGGGGCCGCGGCACGGCATGCCCACGGATCGGGCAATAACTCCACGACAGGGCCGGCGCCCGCGGATTTTCCATTATTCCAGACGCTGATTGGCAATCCCGCGGCTGGACAATCGCCGTCGGGATCCAGCACCGCGCAGCCCGCCGCCACCGCCGCGACTACGCCAACGACGGCCACTCCGGCCACAACCGCCGCGCCCACAGCGTACCCGGTGGGCATTGCCGCGCTGGTGCACGCCATGATGAATGGAACGTTTCAGGCGAGCTACGTCACTGACCCCAGCCAACTGGTGGAAAAAACGCCATACGGCTCGTACCAGGCCGGGTCGATGTCTTATGCTTCCGACGAGACCGCCAATCAGTTGGCCCAGTTGCTGGGCGGAACCGTCGTAAAAAGGCAGGCTTTTCCCATCGCGCAGGGCTGGCAGGCGCCGCTAGCCAACTTTATAAAGCTGCCGGGCGGCCAGTTGGTGAATGCCGGCGACCTTGCCAGCTATGCCCGCTGCGCGGGCTATGGCGTCCAGCAGCTCACCGCGGACCTCACCCAGGAGATCAATCAGGGCAGCGCCATCACCAAGCTCTACGACTACGAACAGGCGTACTGGAGCGGGCAGCCCACGGGGGACCCGCCCGATACGGCCTTCCAGATCGGCGATCCGGGACCCGCCATTGCCGGTATGGTTTATCCCGCTGGCACGCTGGCCGCCGATGGCTCCGTGATTAATCCGGCCAACGCGCACAAGCTGACATAATCGGCCGCCCAACCTGGCCTCATTCCGCCGTATCGTTGAGCCGCAGAATCTGCGGGCCGCGGTCGTTCAGGGTCAGGATGCTGATGGAGGCCGGGCTGATCTCGATACGCTGGTTGAGATCGATCGGAATGCCCGCGTAATAGACCAGCGCGGCGCGGATGATATCGGCGTGGCTCACCACCGCGATGGTCTCCTCGGGATGGCGCGCGCGCAGATGTTCGAGTTCGTTCACGATGCGCATCTGCGACTCCACCATGAGTTCGCCCGAGGGCGCGCGCGTGCCGCTACGGTACTCCTGGAAGAGCCGCCATCGCGGGTCGCGCTCCAGTTCGTCCATGCGTTTGCCGCTCCAGTCTCCGAACCGCACCTCGCCCAGGGCGTCGCGGACCTGGACCCGCAGACCCAGTGCTTCGCCAATGGGACCCGCCGTTTCGAGGGCTCGCTCCAGCGGGCTGCTGTAGAGTGTGGTGATTCCGCGGCCCAATAGCTTCCAGGCAAGGCGGCCGGCCTGCTCGCGGCCCTCGGCATTCAGGCTGACCCCGGGGGTCCAGCCCACGACGACCTTTCCTACAAAGTCATTGGTCGCATGGCGGATGAGATAGAACGTCGACATTGCTTACGGGCGAGTCACCCCCGCAGCTTTTTCCAGTTGGCCAGACACCGCTCGGCCGTCTCCAATGGAGGGAAGCGGCTGCCCTCCTGCTCGATCAGGTAATACTCCACGCCGCCGGTGGATTCGGCCGCTGCGAAGATCTTCTTCCAGGGTGCATCGCCTTCGCCGAACAGGACGCGGTACCCTTTGTCCGCGCCGGGCGCCCAATCCTTGCAATGAAGGGTATTGATGCGTCCGGGATTGGCTTGAATCCACGCCACCGGGTCGGCGCCGGCGTCCACACACGTGCCCACGTCGAGCTGCAGCATGACGTCCTTGGGAGTGCTCGCGGCAATCACCTCGATGGGACGCTTGCCCTCCACCTGGAGGAACTCCGGCTTGTGATTGTGATAGCCCGCCCGCATCCCCGCGGGCCGGAGTTGTTCCGCCGCCTGGGTCAGCGTGTCGCCGACCTTCCTCCAACCGTCGAGCCCGTCCACGCGCCCGGCGCTGGCCATGACGATGAACTTCGTGCCCAGAATCTGATTGAGTTCCATGGCCTTGGGCAGCCCCTCGGAGGTGAAGTTTTTGGCGTCGTTATGCGTCGATCGGCACTGGATGCCCAGGTCGTCCAGCAGCTTGCGCACTTCCTTGGCGCGGCCGGGAGTCCAGGCATAGTAGGGCCCATAGAATTCGACCACCTCGTAGCCCATTTTGGCGATCGCCGTCACGGTCCCTGGAAGGTCTTGAGTCAGTTCGGTGCGGACCGAGTACAGCTCGATGCCCACGGGGATGTGCTTCGCTTCCGGCGCCGCCAGCGCCAGCGGGGCCGCCGCTGTGAATGCCAGAAACGACCGGCGGGATAGGGAATCGTTCGCTTTCATAGGCCTCACCATATCACATTTAAGACGAATGGTATCCTGGACTTAGTTGGCCGTGTTCCGATCCATCCATGTCCCGCGCGCCGCAGCCCTCGCCGCCGCCCTCTGCTTGCTTCTGACCGCTCTTTACGCCTGGCAGAAGCCTTTCCGCGAGTATCCCGGCGTGGAGTATTCGAACTTTCCCAAGCCCCCGGACTGGCAGGATAAATCCGAATGGGCCTTCGCGCGCCTCATGTACCCGCCCGTGCTGCCGCGCAACGGCGGATTCGAGTTCTACGGAAGCTGGAAAGAAGGCGGCTCCAACTGGACCATGGACTACCCGCGCTCGGACCGCCACTTGTCGGCCGCCATCCGCCGCCTCACGCGCCTCCATGCGCGCTCCGTGGAAGAACCGATCGACCTCGATGACGGCGATGTGTTCGATTGGCCCTGGCTCTACGGCGTGGAAGTGGGCCATTGGGATCTGACCGAGTCGCAGGCCAAAACCATGCGCGAATTCCTGCTGCGCGGCGGCTTCTTCATGTGCGACGACTTTCACGGCACCATCGAATGGTCGTTCTTTGAGGCCACCATGAAGAAAGTCTTCCCCGACCGCCCCATCGTGGAGATCGATTCCAGAGACGCCATCTTTCATACCATCTACGATCTGGACGATCGCTACCAGGTGCCCGGCGCGCAGTTCCTGGAAAGCGGGCGCGTTTACGAAAAAGACGGGAAAGTGCCCCACTGGCGCGGCATTTACGACAACTACGGCCGCGTCATGGTGGCCATCTGCTTTAATATGGACCTGGGCGACTCCTGGGAGCACGCCGACAACCCGGCGTATCCCGCAAAGTTCTCCGACCTGGGTATCCGTATCGGCGTGAACTACCTGATTTATTCCATGACCCATTGAGGCAGCCCATGAACTGGAACGTAATCGGCGCAGTCCTTCTGGCACTGGCGGTCATCCTGGGAGCGTTCGGCGCTCATGTATTGCGCGCTCGGCTGGATGCGTACCTGATGAGCGTCTATGAGAAAGCGGTGTTCTACCACTTCATCCACGCGTTGGGGATGCTGGTCGTTTCCATCCTGCCCAAGACGGGCACCTTCGCGGTGGAAGCCGCCAACGGGGTATGCTGGCTGCTGCTGGCGGGCATTCTGATCTTCTCCGGCAGCCTGTACCTGCTGGCGGTGACGGGCACGCGCGCGCTGGGCGCCGTCACCCCTTTCGGCGGCGTGGCGTTCATCCTCGCGTGGCTGCTGCTGGCCTGGCGCCTCCGCCGCCCCTGATTCCTAATTCGGTGACAGGCTACGAAACCCCCAAACTCGTATTTAGGGGTTTCGTAGCCTGTCACCGAATTAGGGGGCGTGCTACGCTCGATGCCATGGCTCACGACGAGTTCAACCTGGCCGCGGCGGCCCGCCAGGAAATGATGGAGCGCGGCTTTTCGCCCGATTTTCCGCCCGAAGTGGAGCACCAGCTCGCCACCATCCGACCGCAGACCGGCAACGGCTTGCGCGATCTCGCTTCCCTGCCCTGGAGCTCGATCGATAACGACGATTCGCGCGATCTCGATCAGATCGAATGGGCCGAGCGCGTCGCGGGCGGCATACGCGTGCTGGTGGGCATCGCCGACGTCGATTCCGCGGTCGCGCAAGGGACGCCTATCGACAGCCATGCGGCCCGGGAAGCCACCACGGTCTACGCCGGCGTGCGCACCTTCCCCATGCTGCCGGAGCGTCTCTCCACCGACCTCACATCGCTCAACGAGGGCGAAGACCGCGCCGGCGTGGCGATTGAATTCGTGGTGGCCGCCGATGGGTCGCTGGGCGCAGGCAGTGTCTATCGCGCGCTGGTTCGCAACCGCGCGCAACTGACTTACAATGCCGTGGGCGCGTGGCTCGAAGGAAAGGGCGCCGCGCCCCCGAAGGTCGCCGCATCCGCCGATCTTGCGGCGCAGCTCAAGCTGCAGGATGAGGCCGCCCAAGCTCTGCGCGCGGCGCGCCATCGGCTGGGCGCGCTCACCTTCGAACGGCTGGAGGCGCAGCCCGTGATCGCCGACGGCCAGGTGCGCGACATCACCGCGCGCGGCACCAATCGCGCTTCGCAATTGATCGAGGATTTCATGATCGCGGCCAATGAGGTGATGGCGCAAGCGCTGCGCGCGGCCGGCGTGTCCTCCATCCGGCGCGTGGTGAAGGAGCCGGAGCGCTGGCCGCGCATCGTGGAACTGGCGGCGCAGTATGGCGACACACTGCCCGCCGCGCCCGACTCGGGAGCGCTCAACGCTTTCCTCGCGCGGCGCAAGCAGGCCGACGCGGTGCACTACTCCGACGTCTCGCTCGCAGTGTTGAAATTGATGGGGCCCGGGCAGTACGTGCTGTTGCGGCCGTCGGATCCCGCACAGGGCCACTTCGGTCTGGCGGTGCAGGACTACACCCATTCCACCGCGCCCAACCGCCGCTTCGCCGACCTGGTGACGCAGCGCCTGCTGAAGGCGCTGCCCGCGAAGCCGTACCCCGACGATGCGCTGGATGCCATCGCGCGCAACTGCACCTTGAAAGAGGACGCCGCGCGCAAGGTGCGCCGCGACATGGACAAGCGCATAGCGGCCGTGGCGCTGCACGACCGCGTGGGCCAGGCGTTCTCCGCCGTGGTCACCGGCGTGACCACGAAGGGCGTCTTCGTGCGCGCGCTCGGTCCGCCGGTGGAAGGCCGGCTCATGCACGGCGAGCAGGGGCTGGACGTGGGCGACCGGCTGCGCGTGAGGCTGCTGAGCACCGATCCGCAGCGCGGCTTCATCGATTTCGGGAGGGCATAATGCAAACCAACGTCGACCTGTTGCGGCACACGGTAGCCACGCTGGCATACCGCGGCGGAAAAGCGCTGCGCGGGGCGCCGGCGGAGTCTGCCGGCTTTCGATCCTCACCGGGCGCGCGCACGCCGGCCGAGATTCTGGCGCACATCGGCGACCTGCTCGATTGGGCGCTCGCCCTCTCTAACGGCCGGCCTGCGTGGCACGATTCGCCGCCGCTCGCCTGGGACGAGGGATCGGCCCGCTTCTTCGCGGCGCTGGAAGCGCTCGACCAGCGGCTGGCTTCCGCCGCGCCGCTCGGCGCACCGGCGGAGAAGCTGTTTCAGGGCCCGGTAGCCGACGCGCTGACGCACGTGGGGCAACTCGCCATGCTGCGCCGCATGGCCGGATCGCCCATGCGCGGCGAAAACTACTTTCAGGCGGAGATCGTGGCCGGACGCGTGGGAGCCGGGCAGGCCGCCCCGCGCAAGGAGTTCTAGCGAGCGAGCAGCCGAGCGATAGGTGCTCTTCTCGGCGTCTCTGCGCCTCGGCGGTGAACCTTACCGCTTCGCCACCGAGATCGTAATATTCCGGTACTTCATCCCCCCGGTGTGGTCGCCTTGCAGGAAGATGGGGCCCGGCTCGCCTTCATTGGCGTCGAGCGCGCCGCCGGTGATGCCCGCAATCTCCTGGTTGTCGATGGTCTTGACGCCGTCGCGCACCACCGTCACCCAGCGGCCGATCAGGGTGATGTCGTAGGTCTCCCACTGGCCGGGCTTCTTGGGCAGCTCCACCGCGGGGGCAAGCATGCTGTAGACCGCACCCATGCTGTGAAACGCGTCGTTGGTGCCCGGTTTTTCGTACTCCACCTGCACCTCGTAGCGGCCGCGCAGGTACACGCCGCTGTTCCCCTCGTCCGGGCAGTTGTATTCGACGTGCAGTTTGAAATCGTCGAACTTGCGCGTGGTTTTGATATTGGCGCCCTTGGCTTCGTTCACCAGTTCGCCGCCTTTCGCCACCCAGTGGTTGATGCCCGGGTTGGCAAGCTCCCATCCGGTGAGGTCTTTGCCGTTGAATACCGGCTCGGGATCGGCCCAGGCCTTGGGAGGGTCGCGCTTCAATTCGGGTGCGCGCGCGCCCTTGAGCTTTCCGGTTTCGGTCTCGCCGCGCTTCATCACGCCCGTGAGTTTATCGCCGCTTACGGTCAGATCCCACGTGGCCGCGGGACCTTTGTCGGAGGCCGGCGACATGGCCAGGATCAGGTGCGAGCCTTCCATTTTCGCGTCACGGATGGGCACCATGCTCCCTGCGCGCGGCTGATAGCGGCACTGGAGAGCGCCATCTTTCTCCACCACCTCCAGCCAGTCGGGATACACCGCCTGCGACGTGAGGACGGTGATGTCCCATCGTCCGGCAAACGGGTTCGCGGATTTTTGGGCGAAGGCCAGGCCCAGCAGCGCCGCGGCTGCGATCGAGAGAAGCCAAAGCTGTTTCATCACAGATTAGTGTACCCAACGCGTGATATTCTCGGAAGTACAAGGCGGAGGGATGAGCTTCCGGAAGGCACCCTGGCTGTTGGCGTGCGGCCTGACCCTGATGGGCGCGCTCTATGCCTTCCAGCGCCCGTTCCGCGAATTCAACGGCGTGGAATACCGTATCGGCGAGATTCCCATGCCGCCGGACTGGCGGGAGAAGACCGAGTGGACCTTTGCGCGGCTGATGTTTCCGCCGGGCCCGCTGAACGGGTACCGCTACCGCGATCTCGACTGGCACGTCGGCGTCTCCCTCTGGAGCCAGGATTTTCCGCGCGCCGACCGGCACTTCGCGCAGGCGGTGCGGCGGCTCACCCGCATTCACGTGCGCTCCGTGGAGCAGTGCGTGAACCTCGACGAAGGCGACGCGTACGACTGGCCGTGGCTCTACGCCGTCCAGGTGGGCGAATGGGGCCTCACCGACCACCAGGGACAGGAGCTGCGCGAATATTTGCTGCGCGGCGGTTTCTTCATGGCCGACGATTTCCACGGCGGCGCCGAGTGGGCCGAGTTCGAATCGCGCATCCGGCGCGCCTTCCCCGACCGGCCGATCAAAGACATCCCCGATGACGACCCGATTTTTCACACGGTTTACGATTTGAGCGAGCGCATCCAGGTTCCGGGCTACGCGCACCTGAATTATGGCTACAAATACCGCGATGGAAAGGGAGCCCATTGGCGCGCCATTTACGACGACAAGGGCCGCATCCTGGTGGCCATCTCCTTCAACTCCGATATCGGCGATGCGTGGGAGTGGGCCGACGACGCATCCTATCCCGAGAAATTCTCCGACCAGGCCATCCGCCTGGGCGTGAATTACATCGTGTATTCCATGACCCATTAAGCGCTCCGCGGCGCCGGGCGCGATGTACAATCGGGACCATGAACCCATACGCCACCCAGTTGGGAAAGCTGGACCCGCGCACAGTCATCGCGGATACTCCCGGCCAATTGGCTGCCTTGGCTGGACGGCTCGGTCCGTCGGGCATGGAGCGCAGCCTCGCTCCCGGAAAATGGAAGGCCCGGGAAATCCTGTGCCACCTGGCGGATTGCGAGCTGGTCTTCGCCGTGCGGCTCCGCCATGCTTTGGCCGAGCCGCACCACGTGATCCAGCCTTTCGACCAGGAGGCTTGGGCGAAGCCGTACGCGGCGCTCTCGGGACAGGCCGCGCTCGAGGTCTTCTCGGCGGCGCGCCGCTGGAACCTGGCCTTGCTCGACACCGTCCCGCCGCCGCAGTTCTCGAAAAAACTGAGCCATCCCGAACGCGGGGAGATGACCTTCCAGGTTCTGGTCGAAACCATGGCGGGCCACGATCTCAACCACGTCCGGCAACTGGAAACCCTGGCATCCGGATCAGCGGCCTGACGGCCCGGTCTTTCCATCAGTAAGGCCACGGTGGTGGCACGAAATGGTTGTCGAACCCCTGTGTCTCGGGGAAGGACGAAGCATCGGGGTGAATGCCGGTGTCCAGCCACTTCTCCATTGCGGTTAGTGTGGTGAGCAACTGAGTTGCCGTGAAGGCGCAGTGACCGACTCCCGTCACGAATGCCTGGTGCAGGAAGTCCGCGCGTCCCCACACGTCCACCGCCGCGCGGTAGGAGCTTTCGTGACTGACATCCGCCAGTCCATCCGCCGTGGTATGCAGAGTGATCACCGGTTTGGTCAAGGCTCCCCGGACGGTGCCGAAGCGATACGCAAAATCACGGCACCGCTCACAGGCCACTACCGGAACCTGCGAGTTCATGTACGTCAGAAGATCATCGGGCTTCAGACCCAGGCCCGTCAGGTACGCCTTCTCCTCGGGCGTCAGGCTGTAGTGGTGATCGGCGTTCTGCGCGACGGGCCCGGTGGCCCAAGCCTCCATTGTCTCCCGCTGTTGCGTGGCCCACAGCATGTTCATGAGGAAGCCGGTGGCTCCCTGCAGAGGGTCGGTTCCCCAGAAAGCGTCTGATGGAATGCCGTTGACCAGTCGAATGAATTCCCAAGCTCCGCGGTTACTGCCGTCCGGCTTCGGCCAGGGCACGATGGGATTCACGTCTTTGACGAAGTTGATGCCAGGCCGCAGGTCGTCGATGGGCCCCCAGGCATCCGGCCAGCCGAATACCGCCGCATAGGCGAGGGAGAAATCGAGCGACCGGTCGAACCTCTTCGGCGTGCCGGCAGCGGGCGCGCAGGTGGCGATGGCGGCATCGAACGATCGGGGAGACTCTTCGATGAGCCGGAGCGTGGCCAGGCCACCGAGTGAAGTACCCAACAGGATGGTGCGCTTGGGCTCCCCCACCAGTCCACGAAAGTAGGTGGTGAGCGCAAAGGTGTCCTGGGCTTCTGCTTTTTGCTGCCACTCCGTAGTAGCCACTTGAGACGCAGCGAGTGCGTAGCCCCTGGACAGGAGGGTTTGCTCCAGCGGTTCGGAGCCGGGCAGTACGGGCGGAACCAGCACCGGTTCCACCGGCGCGGGCCCCAACTTGGTTCCCTGAAGGTAAACCAGCAGGGTTCCATTCCAGTTCGCCGGAATGCGGATTTTGAACTTCGCCCCATCCAGGCTGTCAACCAGATCCAGGGGCAGCGCAACGCGCAATGAGCCGGGTAGCGGCTGAGCGGCGGACGGCCGTGGTGCGACGGCCATCAAAAGCGGCAGGGCGGCCGCCAACAGGGTCAAACTCACAGGAGTTTTCTTGTCTTTCATGGGAGTTCCATCCAGCAACAGTTTGCGCCTCCGCCGCACGGCATTCTCCTCACTTGCGTCTTGAAGTCTTCTCACCACCCAAGAACATGATTTCAGGACCGTTGACTCCGATTCATGTTGGCGCTAGGCTGATCTTGCATGGACCCGCCCGCAAGCAGCCCGGCGACATTTCGCTTCGGCCCTTATGGCGCCGATGTCCGGACCGGGGAGTTGCGCAAGCACGGTGTCCGGATGAAGCTGCGGGGAAAATCGTTCCAGGCCCTGGTCGCGCTTTTAGAACACCCCGGCGAGCTGGTCACCCGCGAGGAATTGCGACACCGTCTGTGGCCGCAAGGCGTCTTCGTCGACTTCGACAACAGCCTGAACAGTACCGTGAACCGGCTGCGCGTGGTGCTGGGAGATTGCACGGCGAAGCCCCGGTTCATCGAGACGCTGCCGCGGCTGGGGTACCGCTTTATCGCCCCGGTGGAGCCGGTGCGGGCGGCTCCACCCACACTGGCGGTGCTGCCTTTCGAGAACTTGAACCATGATCCGGAACAGGATTTTTTCGCCGATGGCGTAGCCGATGCGCTCACTACCGCACTCGGGAATGTCAGCACCTTGCGCGTGATCTCACGGCAGTCGGTGCTCCATCTCAAAGGCACCCGAAGAACCCTTCCGGAGATCGCCCGGGAATTGAAGACGGACGCGGTCGTCGAAGGGTCCGTCCTGCAGGCCGGCGGCCGTGTCCGCATCACGGCTCAACTGGTGCAGGCCGCACCCGAGCGGCACCTGTGGGCCAAGAGCTACGAGTGCGAGATGGGCGACATCCTCACCATCCAGGGACAGGTCGCTCAGGCCATCGCGGAGGCGGTACGGGTGTCTTTGACGCCCGCCGAGAAAAGGCGGCTAGACTGCCCGCATCCCGTCGATCCGGAAGCGCACCTGGCGTACCTTAGGGGCCGGCATCATATGGGCCAGTGGACGCGGGAGAGCTTTGAAAGAGCTCTGGATTACTTCCGCTTGGCGCTGGAGAAGGATCCTGCTCACGCTTTGGCCTACGCCCATATGGCGGACTGTTACGCATTGCTGGGGCATTGGGGGCATCTTTCGCTTCACGATGCGTTTCAAAAATCGAAAGAGGCCGCGCTCCACGCGCTGGCGCTCGACGATTCGCTGAGCTCCGCGCACTGGGCGTTCGCCTGGGCCGTTTGGGTCTGCGACTGGGACCTGGCCACCTGCCAAGCGGAGGCCCTCCGCGCCATTCAGCTCAACCCCAGCGACGAGCACGCGCACATGGTCTACTCCGTCTTCCTGATCACCACCGGCAAAGACCAGCCGCGGGCTGTGAGCGAGATGCGGATGGCTTTGGACCTGGATCCGCTGTCGCAGTACGTGAATGCGAACATGGCCTGGATTTACCTGTTCGTGAGGGATTACGACCGGGCGGCCGAGCAGGCGCGCAAGACCCTGGAACTGTTCCCCGAATCGCTGCTGGCCTGGCGGGGACTCGGGCTCGCGGAGTTGTGCAGGTCGCGATACGCCGAGGCGATTGCCGCCCTGGAACGGGGCGCCGCAATTTCGCCGGATGCCTTGTCGGTGGCCTATCTGGGAGTTGCGCATGCCAGGGCGGGACATATCGATGTTGCCGTTTCGATGCTGCAACAACTGTTGTCGAGGAGGGAGCGGGAACCGGTGCTGCCCCGGTGCTTCGTGTTCCTCTATGCGGCCACCGGAGATCAGGACCGGGCATTTGACTGGCTGGAGAAGGCATACGGAGATCGGGACACCGGCCTTTTCTGGCTGCGGATTATGCCGCTTTTCGATCCGCTACGCTCCGCTCCCCGGTTCCACGAAATGCTGCGCCGCGTCGGGTTGGCGTAGCCGGAGCCCGCTAGTTCGACGGGGGCAGAGTCACCAGCTCGATGCCCTCCTGCTTGCCCAGGTTGCGCGAGTACTGGCGGCCGGTCGCGTTGTTCCAGTGTTCGTGGACGCCCAGGCTGGCGAGCGGCTTGCCTTCGCGGGCGGGATCGTAGACCGTTCCCGAGGGCGGCTTCGCGGCCAGCGCGGCTTCGTGCAGGTAGGCGTCGGCGGTGCCGCGGACCTGCGTGGCCTTGGGCTCGTTGCGCAGGAAATCCAGACCCACGGAGTCGATGGCGACCGGGTCCTGGGAGGCCAACAGGCTGGCGGCCCACTGGTCGCCGAAGGAAGCGAACTTGGTCACCTTGGTTTCGTTGTGCTCGCCGGGGTACAGGCCGTCGACCAGGTAGAGCAGCGTCTTGCCTCCCAGTTGTTTGTGGCCCATCAGGTCCACCAGGCAGTTGTAAGAGCCCAGCGGGCGGGTGCGCCCGCCGAAGGCGTGCAGCGGTCTGGGGGTCCAACCGCCGTTGTTGGGAAAGTAGACTTCGCCAAAATGGTTCTTGGCGGTGAGGGTCACGCCGAACAGGATGTGTGCCCGCAGCAGCGCGAAGTTGATGAGGTACCGGGCTTCGGTGGCGGCCTTGGGGAGGTAGGCATCGGGGATGGCGGGGTCGGCGAAGTGCACGGCGTTGGCGGGGTCGCTCTCGGCGGCAATCTGTCCCGTGCCGCCCGGCCGGCCGGCGACGAAGCGCACCGCCTGGAAATCGGCGCTCGCATTGGCGCGGATCTTTTTGACGATGGGCTCGCCGATCACGCGGCTGGCATCGTAGACGGTGATGTTCTCGCCGCGCACGCCGGCCACCTCGATGAGCGAGGCCACCAGCGCATAGACCATGTGCGGGCTGGGCACCGCCTGGCCAGTGGTCCACGTGCCCGAGCGGTTCTGGTTTTCGTTGATCTTGATGGCGATCTTTTCACCCGCGCGGTAGCCCGATTTCCCCGCGCCGTGGGTCAGGTTGAAGTGGCGGAAGAGCGCGTCCCAGGCTTCCTTTTCGGTCTTCTTGCCGGCGAGCGATTTCACGGCGCCGGAGAGCATGGTGCTGATGAGGCGCTGATCGGAATTCGCGTCGTCCCACCAGTCGCCGGTCTTGCCGTCCCATTTGGCGGCGGCGGGCTCGTGGGCCCAGACCACGCGGCCGGGGAAGATGCCTTTGCCGACGCCGATGGGCGTGTTGGGCGCGTCGGAGGGAACGAAGGCCTCCTGCGCGCCGACATCGTCGGTGAAGGCCAGCGGCAGCCATATGGCCACCACCGCTCCTGCCAGGACGACGCCCGCCAGCGCATAGCGGGAACGCTTGAGAGCGCGGACGCTCAGCAATCCCACCAGCCAGATGACGAACCCGCTGGCCAGCGGTGCGGCGGCGCGCTGGCAGGGATAAGAGGCGCGCGAAGGCTTGGGAATCACGCGCACCAGGAACCAGATCAGGGAGGCGAGGCCCGCCAGAAGGGCGATCTTCTGCCGGCGGGAGCGGGCGCGGCGGGGGCATTGGTCGTGCGGCATACCCCGATTATAAGTGAAGAAGAGGCTGAAATCTGATAAACGTAGTATGGGCCGCGGATGAAGACGAACGAGCATGATCGCACCCTGGTGGACCGCCGGCTCTTCCTGAGACTTTCCGGAGCGGCGGGCGCGGGGCTGGCGGCGGGCGAGCTACTGGGCCGCTGGCCGCTGGCGGGAGCGGCGGGGGTGGCGGCGGCCGGCGGCACGAAGATTGTCGCTGTGGCCTGCAATCACAACTGCGGCGGCCGGTGCCACCTGAAGGCGCATATAAAGGATGGCGTCATCACCCGCATCAGCACCGACGATTCGCCCGACACCGCCGGCCGGCCCCAGTTGCGCGCCTGCCTGAAAGGCCGCGCCATGCGCAGCCGCCTGCGCAATCCGGCGCGCCTGCGCTACCCCATGAAGCGCGTGGGCGAGCGTGGCGAAGCGAAGTTCCAGCGCATTTCGTGGGACGAGGCGATCGACTCCATCGCGGCCAATCTGAAGCGCATGGTGGAGCGCCACGGCCCCGCGTCGGTGTACATCCAGTACGCCACCGGAGATTGCGGCCTCATCAGCGGGCACGCCGCCGCGCAGCGCCTGATGAACCTGATGGGCGGGTACCTGGCGCGGTACAACAGCTACAGCTCCGCGTGCCTGAGTTACACGGCGCCCTTCGTGACGGGGTATCGCGACACCAGCTCATACCAGACGCTGGAACATTCGAAGCTCATCATCCTCAACGGATTCAATCCCGCGGAAACGATTTTTGAGACCAATTCGAACTACTACCTGGCGCGCGCCAAAGAAGCGGGGGCAAGGGTGGTGGCTATCGATCCGCGGCTCACCGAGACGGCGGCGACGTTTGCCGACGAGTGGCTGCCGCTCAAGCCCACTACCGACGCGGCGCTGTTCGTGGCCATGGCCCACGTGCTGATCACCGAGAACCTGTGCAACCGGGAGTTTCTCGATACGTACTGCATCGGCTTCGACGAAGAACACATGCCCGCGGGCGTGCCGGCCGGGCAGTCGTACGAAAGCTACGTGCTGGGGCGGTCCGACGGTGTGGCGAAAACGCCGGAGTGGGCCGCGGAGATCACCGGCATCGAGGCGCACGCGATTCGCAACCTGGCGCGGGAATACGGCACGCTCCATCCGGCGCAGTTGTTGCAGGGGCTGGGGCCGCAGCGTCACGCGCACGGCGAGGAATCGGTGCGGGCGGGCATCGCGCTGGCGTCGATGACCGGCAACCTGGGCGTCGCGGGCGGCGGCTGGGGCGGCGGCGAGGGCGGCCGGCGCATCGAGATCCCCATCGGCGGCCTGCCCACCGGAGACAACCCGGTCAAGGCAAAGATTCCGGTGTTTCTGTGGACCGACGCCATCGTGCGCGGCACCGAGATGACGGCAGCGGATGGCGTCCAGAACGGACCGCTCGCGAGCAATATCAAGTTCATTTTCAATCTCGCCGGCAACACGCTGGTGAACCAGCACGCGGACATCAACCGCACGGTGCGCATCCTGCGCGATGAAGCGCTGGTCGAGTGCATCGTGGTGTCGGACCACTTCCTGACGCCCAGCGCGCGCTTCGCCGACATCCTGCTGCCGGCCGACAATTCGCTGGAGCGTTCGGACATCGGCGTCCCGTGGTCGGGCGAGCGGTACATCGTGTTCGGCAACAAGGTGGTGGAGCCGCCGTACGAGTGCAGGCACGATTACTGGTGGCTGAGCCGCGTGGCGGAGCGGTTGGGGATCGGGGAAGCGTTTACCGAGGGCAGGACCGAGGAGCAGTGGCTCGAGCAGCTTGTCCGCGAGGCGCGGCGGAAGGATCCCGGGTTCCCCTCCTACGACGAGCTGCGCGAGCGGGGCTTCTACCGCAAAGATCCGGAAGAGTACGTGGCGTTCGAAAAAGAGATCCGCGATCCCGCGGGGCATCCGTTTCCGACGCCCTCGGGCAAAGTGGAGATCTTCTCCAAGACGCTCTACGAGATGAACCAGCCCGGCATTCCCGGCGTGCCGCACTACATTCCGGCGTGGGAAGGGCCCGCCGGCGAGTTGGCCGGGCGCTATCCGCTGCAGTGCATCGGGCCGCACTACAAGCGGCGCACGCATTCCACGTGGGACGAAGATCCGTGGATGGAGGAGGCCGATCCGCAGCAGATGTGGATCAGCCCGTCCGACGCAGCGGCGCGTTCGATCGCCCACGGCGACCGCGTGAAGGTGTTCAACGACCGGGGCGCGCTGCTGACGCGGGCGCGGGTCACCAAACGCATTCGACCGGGCGTGGTGGCCATACCGCAGGGCGCCTGGTACACGCCCGGCAAGGACGGCGTCTGCCGGCGGGGATGCATCAACGTGTTGACCAGCCAGAAGGCCACGCCGCTGGCGCACGGCAACGCGCAGCATACCATTCTGGTGGAAGTGAAGAAGGTATAGCAGACCATGGCCGCCGCTCGCGCGCAGATCGGGTTCTTCGTCGATGCCACCAGGTGCATCAACTGCAAGACCTGCGAGATCGCCTGCAAGGATTTTCACGATGCGGCGGTGGGGCGCAGGATTCGCAAGGTGCGCAGCTTCGAGGGCGGCGAATTCCCGGCGGTGTTCGCCTACAACGTGTCCATGTCGTGCAACCACTGCGCGGAGCCGGCCTGCGTGCAGGGCTGTCCGGCGGGAGCGTACAGCAAGAGGTTTGAAGATGGCATCGTGGTGCACGATCCCGAAAAGTGCATCGGGTGCCGCTACTGCACCTGGCTGTGTCCTTATGGAGCGCCGCAGTACGACGCGCGCGAAGGCCGGGTGCGGAAGTGCAATCTGTGCCTGGGCGAAGCGGAGCCGGTGTGCGTGGCGGCGTGTCCCATGCGGGCCATCGAGGTGGGCCCGCTTGCGGAGATCGCGGCGCGTCCGGGCGCCACCATCGCGCTACGCGACTTGCCCTCGCCGGCGCTCACCAGGCCATCGATCCGCTATCGCGTGCGGAAAGAGGCGCACTCATGAAGGAATGGCCGCTCATCCTGTTCACGTTGGCGACGCAGCTTGCCTGCGGGCTGGCGCTGGCGGCGACGGTGTTCGAGACCAGGGCCCGCCCCACGGATGCGGTGCTGATGCGCCCGCTCGCCATGGCGATTTTTCCGGTGATCGCTTGCGGGCTCCTGCTCTCGATGGCCCACCTGGGCCGTCCGCTGATGGCGTGGCGAGCGCTGCTGAACCTGGGGCAGTCGCGACTCAGCCTGGAAGTTGTGTTGACGGCGCTGTTCGCGCTCCTGGCGCTGGCGTACAGCGGGTTCTGGTGGATGGGGAGAACGGAGGGCCGCCTGGTGTTGGGCGCGGCCACCAGCGTGGCGGGCCTCGCGGCGGTGGTGGCGGGAGCGGTTCTCTACACGGTTCCCACACAACCGGCGTGGAATTCGGGATGGGTTCCGGCGTCGTTTCTGGGTACGGCCGTGTTGCTGGGCGGGCTGGCCCCCGCGGTGCTGATATCGTGGCGCGGGAACACCGGGTTGTTGCGCGTGTTCTTGAGCGCTACGGTGGCCGGGAGCTTGCTGCTGCTGATTGCCGCGTTGTGGATGATGACGAACCTGTCACGGCGGACGTACGATCCGTACACGGCGACGCGACTCGCGGGTGTGCTGCAGTGGCTGACGTCGAGGAACTCCTGGTGGCTGGGATGCTACCTGGCCCTGGTGAGCGTGCTTCCGGCCGCGGTCGCAGTCCGGCTCTGGCCGCAGGAGAGAGTGGAGATCACCCCCTTCGCGGGAGCGATGTTGGCGGCGGTAGTGTTGGGCACCGCGATGGGCCGCGCCGTGATGTACTGGCTGGGGACGCGGTACGAGCCTTTCTAACGGCAATGTCGTTCACTTAACAGATCAATGGGGCGGGCCATTTTTCCGGTGGCACTCGGGCACCTTTCCAGAACCGGGCTTGGGGCCCGCGTGGGTTCACTTCAACGGCTAGGGCGTCACACTGCAATTTGGCGCGGGGCCTGATCACCCACGCTGGCCGCATTCTGGCGACTAACCCTAAGAAAAGCTTTATGCCGCTACTTTAGTTCGCGTCGCCGCTCTGCGCACCATCAGTAGGTGGATTCTCTTTTTCCCGCTCGCGCTTGATCCAGAAATAGTGCAGGAATGCAGGAAGGTGTAGTGCCAAACACTCTCGGCGAGCGTATAGAGCGCTCGGTGCGGCGTTCGCGGCGCGGGCAATTCAGTCCATTTGAGCTCTGTGTAGGCGCGGAGCGCATCGAGCGCCTCGTAACAGTCAGTAGACTTGCGCGCGGTTGCCAGGCCTTCGACCCGCCGTTTGATGACAGAATCCAGTGAAGCATCACAAACGAGGAGATTGGCGGCAGTCAGCTTTACAGCGCCCAGCATCGTTTCGATCAGAAGGCCTTTCTCGGAGGAGACGAAGCGGTATTCGTTGATGGCATCGACCGTGTCCTCTATCGCTGCAAAACGATCCTCGACCGGCAGACTCGAATCGGCGAGAGTCTTGCATATCACTTCAAACCGTTCCTGATTCGTCACGAGCTTGTCTTGCAAGCCGGCCTGCTCCGCAATGTGAGCGCCGAACAGCACCGCGCCCACGCATAATCGGAAGACCTGCCGTCCATATGTCATGAGCGGTTGGTATAGCGGACTGTCAGATGGGCTTTTTGCCTTCGCCGGCATAAACCGCAGGCGATCGGCCCTGCCCTCATGCGCGACATCAGAACGCGTGGCATAGAATTGCTCAGCCCACAGATTTAGGCGCGGGACACGGCCGAGAAGCAAGGCAATCGCATCGACAAAACGATCGGTTTTGGCGTCCTTCGGCAACGCAAGAAGAGCCTCGAAGGCAACAGCCAAATCCAGAATGGCGTCGTCATCGCTATTTCCGGCCGCGTTCGCGCGGTTGTGCCATCTAAGGGCCTTCGCAAAAATAACAACTCACAATTGATCGGTTCTCTATCATAACTGGGCTTAACGGGCGGAGTATCTGCAACCCGCCAAATCAGCTTGGCATGCCTGTAAAAAAGCTGCGGAGCCGCACATTGAGATCTGGTTGCCGAGAGTGTCCCGATTTGTTATAGTTCCGATTGGGAGAAACGTTCTGATCGGAACTATAACATTATGCGACCAACTTCCTT
>JAIQEX010000053.1 GCA_020073615.1 Terriglobia bacterium | reverse complement strand
GGCAAGCCGCCCTGCCACAGGGAAAACTGGAAGCGCAGACCGCGCCCCGCGGCGATCCCCAGGGCCTGAAGCGAGATGCCTACCTCCAGCACACGCCCCAGGAGCGCCCACGGGCCGCACCGCCGCGCTTTGCGGAACCGGCGCCAGCTTCATATCGGTGGCGTGCGCGGCGCCACGGCGTCGGCCAGGTACTTGTTCACGTCCCGTCCTTGAGCAGGACGGCCATCAAAGTGAAACTGTCGTTGCAGGTGGGGCAGAAGGGCCGGAACCTCTTTATATGGGGAATCGCCATAACTTCTCAGTTCACCTCAGTTCCGTATTGACACCCGCTGCAACCAATTCGCCGGTTGGGACTCAGTCCGGGCGGAGGCTCTGGAAGGCGGCGGGAATTCTGGCCGCCTTGAAGCGGGCAATCGACGGAGAGGAAATCCAAAATGAGAAAACGAACCAGTCACCTAACGAAGACGGCCCTGGTGTTGGCAGCCATGGCTGCGGCGTTCGGCGTTGCCGCACCCGCTGAAGCCGGCGAACGCGGCGCCAGCGAGAAAATGCCCATCTCCGAATTCAGGGACACCATGCGCAAGCTGTGGGAGGACCACATTACCTGGACCCGGCTGTATATCGTGAGCGCGGCGGCAAACCTGCCCGATAAAGGCCCGACCACGGAACGTCTGCTTCAGAACCAGGTCGACATCGGCAATGGCATCAAGCCCTTCTTCGGCGAGGCCGCCGGCGCCAGGCTGACCGCGCTATTGAAGGACCACATCCTGGGCGCGGCCAATCTGATCGCCGCCGCCCAGGCCGGCGACCAGGCCAAAATCGATGCCGCCAGCGCCAGGTGGTACGCCAACGGCGATGAGATCGCCGCCTTCCTGAGCGGAGCCAATCCCAAACACTGGCCGGCGGCGGCCATGAAATCCGAAATGAGAATGCACCTGGACCTTACCCTTGCGGAGGCTGTGGCCAGGCTTCACGGCGACTTTGCGGAAGATATCCGTCAGTTCGATAAGATTCACCATCACATCTTGAATATGGCGGACGTCTTGAGCAACGGCATCGTGGCACAGTTCCCCGATAGTTTCGACCGCAAGCGGTAAACGTAAGCCCGCGGGAGTGGGCGGCACCGGCCTATCCCCCCAGCTCCGCGGGGTTGGTGGTGCGCATTTCGAGCCAGCCCTGCTGCGGCACGGCGTCGATGGGCAAGCCGCCCTGCCACAGGGAAAACTGGAAGCGCAGGCCGCGCCCCGCGGCAATCCCCAGCGCCTGAAGCGAGATGCGTACCTCCAGCACGCGCCCCAGGGCGCATTCCACGGGCCGTACCGCCGCGCTTTGCGGAATGGACGCCAGCTTCATATCGGTGGCGTGCGCGGCGCCGTGATCGAGGGCGATCACCACCTGGCTGGTTTGCGCGCTGTCCAGCGCTTCGATCGACAGCCGCGCTTCCATGACGGCCAGTTCGCTCTTGTATCCGTGATGGAAATCCACGCGCAGATAGAAATTCACTCCCTCGGAGCCGAAGTGCACCTCCTTCACCACGACATTCTTGCCGTGCATTGAGCCGGAACGCTCGTCCACGCGATAGACGCCGGCGCCGATCCATTCGAAATAGGAGGTGACCTCGCCATCGATGGCCGGCTGAATCGCGCCCGAAGGCGCGATGTGCACCTCGGGCACGGCTACCCGCAGGATGGGCCGGGAAAGCTCCTCCGGCGGCGCGAGATTCAGGAAGCGGTAAACGTTGGCCAGGTGGCTGCGGAAAAGCTGGTCGAACTCCTGGCGGTTGTCCGATTCGTGCTCGGGACCGTACCACCAGCACCAGTCGCTGCCTTCGGCGATCAGCAGCTCCTCGAAGGCGAGGCTCCGCCGGTCGGCGGCGGCAGCCTGGTCCGCGTCATAGGTCTGGCGCGCGCGCAGCAGTTGCGTCCAGGCCTGGTTGTCCTCGGCGGCGCCGATCCAGACGTCGAAATTGGCGTCGATCCAGGAGCCCGGAAAGATGTGATCCACCGGCTCGGGCGGCATCAGCTTGAGCGCTTCGCTCACCGTCACCGCGCGCATGCGCGAATCTTCGGAAATCCGCCGGTACAGCTCCCGGAAGAACGGGCGCCCGTTGTGGTCGTAGTATTCCCAGGCGTTTTCGCCGTCGAGGATGATGGGCACCAGGGCGTCGCGGCCGCCGGCGAGGATGCCCGCGCAGTTTTCGCGGATGCGCCGCAGAAAATCCTCGGCGGCCGCCGCGGCCTCCATTTTGGCGTACACAAAGCCGATCAGGTCGCTCAGAAAGTGGTCGCGAAAAATCACGCCCAGCGAGAGCTCGCCCTGCCGCCAGCGGTACGGGCGGTAGAGCCCTTCGACGGGCACCGCCCGGTTCAGGGTGCGGTTGAGCACGCCGCTGTCGGTGGCGGCCCATTGGAATCCCAGCTCGGCGGCGATGGTGAAAACTTCGTCGGAGACCGAGCCCTCCGAGGGCCACAACCCCACCGGCGCGGCGCCGAAATTCTGCGCGCAGTATTCCCGCGCCAGCGCCAGTTGGCGGCGCGCGTCGTTGGGGTAGCGGAAGCGCGGCGGCAGAGGCACGTTGGGGTGGGCCACGCTGGCGATGTTGGAGTCGCACAGCAGCGGCAGGATAGGGTGGTAGTAGGGCGTAGTGGAAATCTCGATCTGCCCGGTGGCGGCCAGTTTCTGGTACTCGGGCAGCACCTTGCCTATGATTTCGCGCTGCTTTTCGCCCATGCGGCGCTGGTCCGCCAGGGTGAAGTTACGCCCGCGGCGCATCCATTCCGCCACCTCCGGATCTTCGGTGTGGAGCTCCTCGTCGAACCACGCCAGTTGCGACCACATCTGCAGGTCGCGAAATTCCGGCACCCCGAAAGGGCTGCGCACTCCAGAGTTTTTCTGCGCCTGCCAGGCGTCGAACAGCTCGCCGTAGCGCGGGTAGCGGTGAATCATGTGGTGCGGATCGGAGTAAAACGAATGCCGCAACAGAAACGCGCGGTCGTAGTCGGTGAGGCTCTCGGCCGGCTTAAGCGCCAGCTGGAGATACGGATCGAGGGCGGCGCCGGAGGCGTACTCCGCCACCTGGGCCATCATGGAAGGCACCAGGTTGAACGTCTGCCGGACTTGCGGGAACTCCTCCAGGATGCGCACCATGCCGTAATAGTCCTTGAGCGCGTGCATGCGCGTCCAGGGCAGCTTGTACTCGCCCGAGACCAAGTCTTTATAGAACGGCTGGTGCATGTGCCAGAGGAAGCACAGGTAGATTCTCGGCATGAGCCCTTTCGCCCCTACCTCCCGAAATAGCTGCGCACCGGCGCGGGCGGCGCATCCTTGCGAATGGCGCGCCACAGGATATCGTTGAGCGCGTCGTCGTCGTTCTCATCGGCCTCGTCGAATCTCATGCCATTGGAAGCCGCCGCGGCGGGCGCGTTGGGCGGATTCCGGGTGTCCAGCGGGATGCGCGGCTTCTCGGCGGTGTACGGCGCCGCATCGGGAGTCTTCTGAAAGGCGGCGGTCATGGGGCGCGCGCCCGCGTCGAAATGGGTCATGGGGTGCAGCCCCAGCAGAAACTCGATGGTGCGCAGCATCGAGGTGGTGTTGTACATGCTGCCGTCCACGGCGTGGCGCCGCACGTAGGGCGAAATCAGGAAGGCCGGCGAGCGGTGCGAATCCACATGGTCTGGGCCGTTCTGGGCGTCGTCTTCCAGAACGCAAACCACGCTGCTTCCCCAGAAGCGCGAGTGCGAAAGCCGCTCCACGATCATGCCCAGCGCGTAATCGTTATCGGCGGCCAGCGCCAGGGGCGCGAGCTTGCCCGCGGCCGTGCCGTTGGTGTGGTCGTTGCCCAGGCGCATCACGATGAGGCGCGGCATCTCCCCCGTCTTCTCGTATTCCGCCAGTTCGTTGAGGAACACCTTGGCCCGCTCCACGTCGGGATAGTCCAGATCGAAGCCGCGATAGAAGCGGTTGGTGGCGCGCGCCAGCACCGGGTCGCGCACCCCGGTGATCTGTTCGCCAGCCAGGGCCGCCATGTGCTTGTTCTCCACCATGTAGCCGAAATTGCGGAGCGACACGCCGGCCGCCGACGCGTTGGTCCACAGGTAGCCGGCGGGCGGGAGCGAGGTCGGGTCCTGCTCCTCGAAATCGTACAGCTTGTGACGGCCGGCGTATTCGGCCGGCCACATCTTCTGCACCCAATCCGGCGCAATGGCCGCGGTGGACCAGTTGTGCCCGTCCGCGCTCACGTCCGAATTCACGTAGAAGTTGTCCAGCAGCACGAACTCGCGCGCCAGCTTGTGCAGGTTGGGCGTGACGTTTTCGCCGAACAGCACCAGCGAAGCGTCGCCGTTGCCCTCCTTCATATCGCCCAGCACCTGGTCGTAGGTGCGGTTCTCCTTCACGATGTAGATCACGTGCTGGATGGAGGGCAGCGGGCTCTCCTGGTCCAGCTTCTCGTCGCGGTACGGCGTGTTGGCCAGCGCCTGCCGCGTCCATTGGTCGAGCTGCTCGTTGCTGAACGGCTCAATCCACGAAGCCGTCCCCGTCTGCATCCGCGCCACGAATCCTGGATTGCGCACCCCCGTGTGCGTGGGTTCGGACTTCTTGGCGGGGTTCGGCCCATTGGGGTTGGCGTAGGAGCGCACGCCCTTGCCGTTGAGCACCACCAACGCTCCCGAGGGCAGCGCGCGCACCGCCGTGGGATACCAGCCGGTGGGGATGAAGCCCTCCACGCGGCTGCGGTCGCCCGCCACATCCACCACCGCGGCCACGTTGCCGTCCGAGCAGGCCACGTAGAGCCGCTTGGCATCCGCCGATAGCGCCAGCCCCGAGGGGGTCATGCCCAGCGGCTGGCGCGGCGTCATGGATACGTTGATGCGCTCCACCACGCTCAACTCCTTGCCCGAGCTCACCCCCACGGCATACACATTATTGGTATTGGCGGCGGCCACGAACAGGCGCGCCGTCCAGGTTGGTTCGCCTTCCGCCGTTTCAGGAGGCGCGCCGCCGCGCCACACCATGTCGGTGGGATGCGCGCCCAGGCGCACGGTGGCGAGCACGCTGCCGTTGGAGGCATCGTAATGGCCCAGGGTCCCATCGGTCCAACTGGTGACGAAGAACGATTTGCCGTCGGGATGGAACAGAATCCGATACGGCCGCCGGCCGGTCTTGATGCGGTCGATCAGCATGCCCGATTGCGGGTTGATCACCACCACGGAATCGTGATACAGGTCCGCGGCGTAGATCAAATGGCCGTCGGGGGAGAACGCCAGGTCGCCGATGAAATCCTGGGTGGTGCGTTTCTCCTTGGGCACCACTTCGAAGGTGCGCGCGGCAGCGAGGGCGCCGTCGGCGAAGCTGAATTCGAATACCGCGGCCGCGCCGCCGCCGCCCACGTAAACGCGGTCCCCCTTGGGTGAAAACGCGAGCCCGAGCCAGCCGTCGGGGATGGGCAGGCTGCTCGCCACCCGCCCCGTAGCCGCGTCGAGGACGCTGATGGAGGGCGGCCGGTACCCGCCGTGGAGCACCAGCAGATACTTGCCGTCGGGCGAGAGCGCGGTGGCCATGGGAAGGGTGTCGAGGGGCACCTGCTTGCCCGCCGGATCGAGGCGCCAGCCGCTATTGAGCAGGAATCCGCCGCCCGCCAGCGGTCCCACCTGTTCGCGCGGCGCCGGCTGCGAACTGACCAGCGCCCCCAACGAAACGAATGCCACGGCCAGGGCCGCGCGCGCGCTCACCGAACCGAAAGCAGGTTGCATAGAATCTACCCATTGTAACCGTGCGGCGCGGAGGGGCTGGGCGGACGATTGTACGGCGCTTAACGGGGCAGCGGCCTGGGGGTGGTTATGCCGCGTCCTGTACCTCGATGGTGAGTTGTTTGCCCAGCACAGCGAACGCGGCCTCGAGTTGCTCCAGTCGCGTGTGGTTGGAAAAATCGAACAGACGATCGACCACGGTCTGGGGGATTCCGAGGCGGCGCGCGAGTTCCGCCTTTTTCATTCCCGATGCGCGAAACGCCAGGTATAGTTCGGCCTTCATGGCCTGCAGCGCCGGCAGCCGGATCAAGCGGTACTTTCGGCCGCGGGGCTTGCTCGGTTGAGGCAGGTCCTTGCCCATGCGAATGTGCTCTAGAACCATGGTCGTCAGGAGGTCCGCCGCCATACGCCGCCCGTCCTCCTCATCCTCGCCCTGCGAAACGCCCCACCCGAAATCGGGAAACTCAATCACGAAGCCGCCTTCTTTGGCGGGCTCGAACTTCGCGGGATATTCCATGGCTATCTCTGGCGGACGCTACTCCTCGCGCAGCGCCTGGCTCGGCTCCAGGCGCGCGGCGCGGCGAGCCGGGCCGTAGCTGGCCAGCAAGGCCACTGCGGCCAGGAGCGCGATGGCGCCGGCGAAGGTAGCCGGATCGCGCGGTTTGAGTCCGAACAGCAGCGCGCCGGCGGCCTTCGCCGCCCACAGCGCCAGCCCCGTTCCCACCGCCAGGCCGGCCGCCACCAGCAGCGCGGCCTCGCGCAGGACCAGGCGAACCACCCGCCCGCGGTTCGCGCCGAGCGCCATGCGCACGCCAATCTCATTGCGGCGCCGCGCCACCATGTAGGCGATCACGCCGTAGAGGCCCAGCGTGGCCAGCATCGCCGCCAGAAATCCGAAGGAGCCCGCGAGCGTCGCCATCAGCCGGTCGCGCAGCAGCGATTCCTGCAGTTGCGCCGTCAGAACGTGGAACTCGATCACGATTTCCGGGTGGACTTCGGCCACGGCGGTCTTCACGCGGCGAAACACGTCGCCCAGCGGGGCCGCGGTGCGCAGCACGAACGTAGCGCCCGCATCGGGATCCTTATCCTGGGCGATTGGGAAAAAAGCGATGGGCACGAAATCCTCGCGAAGCTCGTAATACTTCGTGTTGCGCACCAGGCCCACGATCTGAATGGTGGGGTCGGGCTTTCCGGCCTGCGCCTGTACCTGGAAGGAGCGGCCCACCGGGTTGCCCCCGCCCATAATGCTCTTGGCAAACGCCTCGTTAACGATGGCCACCTTGGGAGCGCCCACGGTATCGCGGCCGTCGAAATCGCGGCCGGCGACCAGCGGCGTGCCCATAGTCCGGAAGTATCCCGGCCCGGCCTGGTTGAAATTGGCCTCTTTCCGCGCGCCAGTGGCGCCTTCGGCGCGGGCCATTTCGTTCCAGCCGGAGCCGCTCACGGGAGTGAATCCCACCTGCGCCGCCGAGAGGATACCCGGTTGCGCGGCGAGGCGTTCGAGCAGGGCGCGGTAGACCTCCTGTCGCTGCTCCTTACCATACCGCGGCCGCCGTAGATCCAGGTTCGCCGCCACCACGCCCTCCGCGCGAAAACCGGTTTCCACGCTGAGCAGCTTCTGCAGGCTGCGCACGAACAACAGCGCCCCCACCAGCAGCACCAGGGAGAGCGCCACCTGCCCGGCCACCAGCGCGCGCCGCAGGCCGAACCGCTCGCGCCCCGCGCTGAGCCCGCGCCCGCCGGACCGCATGGCCGAGGCCGGAGCCACACGCGTGGCGCGCACCGCGGGCAGCAGGCCGAACAACAGGCAGGTGCCCACGGCGATGGCCGCCGTGAAACCGAGCAGCCTGCCATCCGGGCCCAGCCCTACGAACAGCGGGCTGCCCGGCGTGCTGAGGAACGCCACCAGCAGGCGGCTCAGCAACTGTGCCAGCCCGGCCCCCAGCGCCGTGCCCATCACGGCCAGCAGCAGGCTTTCGGCCAGCAGTTGCGCGACGAGCCTTCCCCGCGATGCGCCCAGGGCCTGGCGGATGGCGATCTCGCGCTCCCGCACGCTGGCGCGCGCCAGCAGCAGGTTGGCCAGGTTCGCGCAGGCGATCAGCAGCACCATGCCCGTCGTGGCCAGCAGCAGCCACAGGGGTGTCTCGTAGGCGCGGCGCAAGCCGGAAACGCCGGTGCCGCCCGCGGTGGCCACCAGCTTGTTCTTCAGATAGAGCTTGGCATCGTCCGGCCGGTAGGTGGGCGGCAGCGTCGCCTCCATCATGCCCGGCGACAAGGCCTGCAAATGCGCCGTGGCGCGTTCCGGCGTCCAGCCCGGCTGCAACCGCCCCATGGCCGCCAACCACCACGCGATGGGCGCCGGCGCACGGCCCTTGCCGTCATCGGCCAGCAGGCGGTCGGCGCAGAGAGGCACGGCCACATCGTAGCGGTGGCCCACCTCCACGCCGAAAAAGCTGGCCGGCGTTACCCCCACGATCCGAAAGGGCCGGCCGTCCAGGGTCACGGTGCGCGCGGTAGCGTTCGGGTCGCCGCCCAGCTCGCGCTGCCAGAACGCATAACTGGCCACCGCTCCGGGAGAGCCGCACGCGGGCTGATCGTCGGCGGCGGCGAGGGTGCGGCCCAGAATCGGCGGCACGCCCAGCACGCGGAAAAAATCGCCGCTGACGTACAATCCTTCGGCGTAGCGGGCCTCGCCGCCCTGCGCCAGATTGAAGCGCGCGGCGCTCCACGCCATGGTGCCGCTGAAGGCCTGTTGCCGCTTCCGGATTTCCTGCCATTGCGCGTAGGTCAGCCGGGCGCTGCGCGTGGAGAACCAGCCGGAGCGCAACGAGCCCGGGGCAAAGTCGATGGACGCCAATTCCTGCGGCTTCACCACCGGCAGGGTGCGCAGGCGCACGGCTTCCACCAGTTGAAAGATGGCCGTATTGGCGCCGATGCCCAGGGCCAGCGACAGCACCGCCACCGCCGTGAAGCCCGGGTTCAGACGAAGCTGCCGCGCCCCGAAGCGCAGATCCTGGCCGGCGGTGCCCAGCCACCTCATGGCATCCATGCGTATCCTCCTCCTATCAAGACGAAGAATCGCGACTGCGGTTGGCAGAACAAGACGCCAATTTCGCGCCGGCAACTCACTTGCGGCGCGCCGCGGCCTCGGCTTTGCGGATGGCCTTCTCGGTCGACTCCCAGGCGTCGATAGCCTGCTGCGCCCCTTCGCGCGCCATGCCCGTGCTCATCCGTTTATCGGCTACGTCGAAGGTCTCCTCCGCCTGCATGTGGGCGGCGTGGGATTCCGCGAAAGCCTCCTGCACGCGCTGGACCGCCAGCTTGATCTGCGGATCGACGTCCTTGGCCTCCTCTTTGGCCTTTTCGTACTGGCGCTTGAGCCGCGGGTTGCCCTCTACGGCCGCCGCCGCCGCCAGCTCGCGGTGCGCCTTCTGCAAGTCGTCGCTCCAGGCCGCCTTCACCCTGCGTTCCTCCTCCTCCAGGGCCTCCCAGGCCCGGTCGGCGGTGGTGCGCAATCTTCTCTTTTCGGTGAGCCAACCCCAGAGCGACCAGCCGATGGCTTCCTTCATCAAGGCCTTGGCGTCCTCGACTTCGATGAGCTTGTGCATATGACTCCATACAGACTACGCAACCGGGGGTTGGGATGTCTAGCTTCTAGCAGGGCAGCGCGGCGGCGGGTGGAGGACCGCCGGCTGCGCCGTCTCAGGTGCTGCACGCGACAGGCCGTGCGGCTGGTGCGGTGCGCAGAAGAGCTTACCTCGCCCGCAGCGGGGCCGCGCGCGTCGCGTGGGCGGCGCTGAGCGCCAGCGGCACGTCCACGGCGAGCCCCGCCCCGGCCGGCGTTATGATGAGTACTTTATGGTCGCCGAAGATAGTAACATTGTCGGCCCCCGCCGTCATAGACCGCCAGTTACGTTCGCCGCGTTGACCGCGTGTCTGTTCTTCTTGTGGTATGGCCTCGGTATTCTCCGATGCGTCGGGATCGAAAACGACGAGGCCCTCTTTACGATGGCGCTTTTCCAGCCTTTTGGTGGCGCATACGCTCTCACCGTCGGGCACTCACAGCTCACGCTCATGATCATGAGCTATCTGGGTGGCCTGAAGGCGTGGATATACAGCCCCATTTTCCATCTGTTTGGCACCGGGGTCCTGGCCTTGAGAGTGCCCGTGGTGGTGGCCGGGGCGGCCAGTGTGTGGCTCTTTTTCCTGCTGGTTCGCAGGATAGCGGGAGAGCGCGCCGCCATCATTGGGTGTTGTTTGTTAGCGGCGGATTCGGCGTACCTGCTTACTATTTGCTTCGATTGGGGGCCGGTCGCGCTCCAACATCTGCTCCTGGTGGGTGGGTTTCTTCTATTAGTACGGTTTTATCAGGAGCGCCGGCACGGCTGCCTTTTCTGGGGGTTTTTCCTGCTAGGCCTGGCATTGTGGGATAAAGCCGTGGCTGCCTGGATGCTATCCGGCATCGGAGTGGCCACAGTAGCACTGTTTCCCGCCGAAGTGTTTGCCGTGGTTACGAAGCGGCGGCTTGCGATATCGATTTTGGGGTTCGCCTTGGGATCTCTGCCGCTCTTGGTTTATAACTCCCAAAATCACTGGGTGACGTTCGTGAGTAACTTCCAGCTTGATACCGCTAGCTTTTCCGGCAAGGCCCGCCAGCTCCTGAATACGGCGTCCGGCGACGGCCTGTTTGGCTGGATGTTTAGCGACTCGGGGAATACGCTCTTCCCTCATGCGGCAGCCGGACCAATGCAAACCGTTTCCGCCGGGCTTTCGACAGTTGCCGGACACCCCCGGCGTCACCTGCTGTTTTACATGTTTCTCCTCGCGCTCCTGGTGGCGCCGCTGGCGCGGGGCTCAGCCCGCCGCACCATCGTATGGGGAACCCTCGCGCTGCAGATCGCTTGGATGCAAATGGCCATCACTGCCAACGCGGGAGGCAGCATCCACCACACCATTCTTCTCTGGCCACTCCCTCACATGGTAATTGGAATCTCGTTCGCCGCCGCCTCGCGCAGACTGGGCCCTCTCGCCGTTCCCGTGTTCCATATAACTTCCATGGCGGCGGTACTGTCCGGTGTTCTCGTCACCAATGAGTATTACCGCACAGCCTGGCAGTATGGCGGCAGCCCAGGCTGGACGGACGGAATTATCACGCTTGCCGATACGATGAAGCGTGTACCATCAGAACGGATCTACTGTGTCGACTGGGGAATTTTGGATGCTTTGCGGCTCCTCGGCCACGGCACGTTGCCGCTTGTGGTGGGCCCGATTCCCAAGCCCGATTTAGGCAGTGGCGATCGCGAAGCCATCAGTCGCATTGTCGATGGCTCCGGTGCCGTGTTCATTGCCCATACCAAAGGGTTCGAGGAATTTCCGGGAGTCAATAAGAAATTCGTGGAGCTTACCGCGGAGTTAGGCTATAAGATGGAATTACTGGCTATCGTCTCGGACAGCTTTGCCAGGCCAGCGTACGAAGTGTACCGCTTCACGAAGCCGACATCCCTGTCAAACCTTCAAGACACTGGATCGGCACCCGCGGCAACACGGTAACATAACACCGGCGTCGTGGTTTGGCCCGGAAGTGCCCGGCTGGTGCAGCGCGTAGAATAGCGATACCGCAGCGCGAGATGCGCGCGGGCTTCGATCGCGTGGGGGCGGCCACGGGCCCGCGCCCGGAAACTGGAACGTAAGAACCGCCGCGCCAGTCAAACCGTCCGCCGCCAGGTGTTCACCAGGGTGGCCGAGAGAATCACCGCGCCCCCGGCCAGGGCCCACACGCCCGGCGTCTCCCCGTGCACCAGCCAGACCCAGACCGGGTTCATGGCCGGCTCGAGCAGCAGCACGGTGTTCGCTTCGAAGGCCGTCACGTGGCGAATTCCGCGGGTGAGACAGACGTACGCCAGGCCGATTTGAAAAATCCCCAGGTATAGGATCACGGGTGCGTTGGCGGCCAGCGGCGCCGTCACGGGAAGCGCCAGGGGCAGCGTGGCCAAAGACGCCAGCAGGTTCCCCAGAGCCGCCGCGACGATCCCCGGGTTGGCCGTCTGCCGCCGTCCCAGCCAGCGAAAGCCGGCCAGCGTCAAGGCGTAGGTGAGCCCGCTGGCGGCGGCGATCAGGTTGCCGCGCCGCGGGTCCGGCGCCGTCGCCGCGGCGTGTTCCGTCCCTACGAAAAAGAAGGTCAGCCCGCCGGCGATGGCCAGGATGTAGAGCAGGTCGCTCCGCCGGATCGGCTCGCGCAGCAGCCACGGCCCCAGTAACAGCAGGTACAGCGGGGCGGTGGACTGCAGAAAGATGGCCTCGGCCGCGGTGGTGAGGCGCGTGGCGAGAACGAACGAAACCAGCGTGGCCGCGTATGCCGCCGCCACCGGCACGACCCGCCACCGCCACCCGCGCCGCGCCTCCGGGATCGCCAGCAGCAGGACCACCGTGGCCACCGCCGAGCGAAAGCTGGCCACCTGCCACGCCGTCAGGGTCGCCGCTTTGATGGCCGCCCCGCCGGTCGAGAACAGCAGGGCCGCGGCTACCAGCAACAGTCGATTGCGCACGCCCGTGCCTTCAGCCGGCCGGGTGCGGCAACGGCAACACCGCACGCACGGTGGTTCCCGCCATCTCCAGGTGTCCACCAAGTCTTCTAACCCGTTCGCGCATACCCGCGATTTCCATTTCGGCCGCTTGCTCTTCGCCGGGGAACGTGCCGCTTTTCGCACTCACTTCCACTCCCACTTCGCGTGCGTCGCGAAACGCGCGCACCCTGGCCTCCTTGCTGCCGGAATGACAGTGAAGATTCATCAGCGACTCCTGCATGACGCGAAACAGAGTCAGCTCAAATTCGGCCGGCAGCCTTCCCAGGTCGTGCGGGACGTCTAAACTCACCTTGATGCCGGCGCGCTTCACGAAGCCCTGCACATGCCACGCCATGGCCTCCCGCAGCCCGAAGTGATCCAACAGCGGCGGGTGCAAGCCATAGGACATGGCCCGAATGTCGTCGGAACACCGCTCCAGCAATTTGTGCCCCTCGGCAAAGATCCTCTGCACCTCGGGGCTCGGGGCCATGGCTTCCCGCGCCATCGAAAGGTTGATTTCCAGCGCGGCCAGGCACTGCACCACATTCTCGTGCAGTTCCTGCGCAATCTGCTTGCGCTCCTCGTCATGCCCCTGGAGCAGGCTGGCCGAAAGACGATGCAGCGCCTCCTCGGCCTCCTGGCGCTTCCGGCGGTCGGCGATGAAGCGGTCCACTTTCGCTAATATCGTGCGCGCATCGAACGGCTTTTGCAGATAGTCCTGGGCGCCCTCGCGGAGCAGCCTCACCTGCAGCTCTTCGTCGGCCCTGGCGGTAAGCAGCACGATGGGCACTTCTTCCAGCTCCCGACGGCTGCGAATCTCCCTCACCAGCCGGTCGCCGCTCATGCGCGGCATCATGATGTCGCAGAGAATCAGGTCGGGGTGCAGCTCCAGGGCCTTCTCGAGGCCGTCCTGCCCGTCGAAGGCGCGGGACACGCGGCAAGTGGCCGACAGCGTCTCCGCGATGAAAGCGCTCATGTCGGGGTTGTCCTCGACGAGCAGAACCAGAGGGGCGCCGGATGCAGGCGCCGGGCCCGATGGAGCGCCGCCGGTCTCCCGCACTCTTAACTCCTCAGCCGCCTGCCTGGTAGCTTCCAGGTCCGGTTCCTCCGCGGTACGCCGGACATGCGTGCCGCCTGGCGCCGCCAGCGGCAGTTCCACCCGGAACAGCGAGCCGCTGTGGCTGGGCGGTTCTTCCACGCTGATCGTGCCTCCGTGCAGGGTCACGAACTGTTTGGCGATCGCCAGGCCCAGTCCGGTGCCGCCGTACTGGCGATCGGCGCGGCTCACAAGCTGGCGAAACCGCTCGAAGATGGCCTCGCGCAGGTTCGGCGGTATCCCCGGACCAGTGTCCTCGACTTCAATCAGGGCCCGCTCGCCAACGCCCCGAACCGCAATACGCACCTGGCCGCCCGCCGGGGTGAACTTGAAGGCGTTGGAGAGCAGATTGGAAAGAACCCGCTCGATCTTCGCCGGGTCTACTTCGGCGGGAAGCGAGCCGGGCGTGTCCAACACGCAGGCGACCTGGCGCTCCTTAGCCAGGCTCTCGAAGTTCGAAGCCACCAGCCGCACCATGCGTGCCAGGTCGACCCGCGCATAGTCGGCCTCCATGCGGCCGGCGTCGATCTTGGACATATCCAGCAGGTCGTTCACGTGCCTCAGGAGCAGCCGGGCGTTGTGCTCGATCAGTTTCAGGTCCCGGCTTTCTTCGCCGCTCATTCCTTCCGCGGCGATCCGTTTCCGCACGGGCCCCAGGATCAGCGTGAGCGGGGTGCGAAGCTCGTGGCTGATGTTGGCAAAGAACTCGGTCTTGAGCCGGTCCAACTCTCTGGCTTGGGCATAGAGCCTTGCCGTCTCCTCGCCCTGTTTCCGCCGCGTGATGTCCCGCAGGATGACGGTGTAGAGCTTCCGCCCGCCGGGACTTGCGTGGGATATGGTGGCCTCCAACGGGAACTCCTCGCCATTGACCCGCCGCCCGTAGAGTGTCCCCGGGGAGTGCATCGAACGGGCCGTCTCGCCGGTGGTTCCGAAAGTCTGTACGTGCTGCCGGTGGATTTCGACCAGGCGCTCGGGGATAAAGGCATCGAGCGGCTGGCCGATGGCTTCCGCGGCCGCACAGCGGAAGATTTTCTCAGCGGCGGCATTGAACAGCACCACCCGCTGCGTCTCGTCCACGGTGATGATGGCATCCATCGCGGAGCCGATAATGGCGGCCAGCCGCTCTTCCCCGATGCGCTGCGCCTCCTCGGCCCGCCGGCGCTTCCGCCGCTCGCCCGCTTCCCGAATCTCCCGCCCGACTGCCGGGGCCAGGCGCGCCAGATTGCCTTTCATCAGATAATCGTGGGCGCCGGCTTTCATCATGGCCACCGCCAGGTCCTCGCCCAGATTGCCGGATACCACGAGGAACGGGATATCCTGCCCCGTTTCGCGCAGGATGCGGAGAGCCGCCGGTGCGTCGAAATGAGGGAGGTGGTAGTCCGCGATAATTACGTCCCAGACCTCCCGCGCGAGCGCCGCCCGCAGCCCCTCCGCGTCCTCCACCCGTCCCGCGTGGACTTCGTACTGCGCCTTGACCAGAAGGCGGACGATCAGCGCGGCGTCGCTCTCCGAATCCTCGATCTGCAAAACACGCAAAGCCTCACCCATAGAGCGCTTACTCTCTCGGCGGCGGCTCATTCAGGACCAGCCAATACAAGCCGAGATGCTCGACCGTGGCCGCAAACTGCTTGAAGTCGACCGGCTTGCGAATATAGCTGTTCACCCCGAGATCGTACCCCGCGGCGACGTCCTGTTCCTCCTGGGATGTCGTGAGAATGACCACCAGCAGCCGCCTGGTCCGCGCATCCGCGCGGATCCGCCGCAACACCTCCAGGCCGGGAACCTTGGGGAGCTTGAGATCCAGCAGCAACAAAGCGGGCAAGTCGGAAACGTCCCGGCCCGCCCAGGCGCCGGCGCCCCACAGGTAGTCTAAGGCTTCCTGGCCGTCCCCGGCTACTACCATATGGTTCGAGACGCGGCTCTTCTCAAGCGCTCTTTGCGTAAGACCGACGTCGCTGGGGTTGTCTTCGACTAGGAGAATCGTTCTGGAGTCTGTCGTCATTGGGCACCTATCGTGAAATAGAAAGTCGCGCCCCGGCCGGGTACCGCTTCGGCCCATACCCGCCCGCCGTGGCGGTGAATAATGCGCTGCACCGTCGCCAGTCCAATGCCCGTGCCCGGAAATTCCGAGGTCTTGTGCAGACGCTGAAACGCGCCGAACAGCTTACCGGCAAATGCCATGTCAAAACCCACGCCGTTGTCCCGAACGTAATAGGCGCGCTCGCCGGCGCACTCCGTCTCGCCGAATTCAATCCGCGCCTGGGCGCACGGGCCGGTAAACTTCACGGCATTTTCCAGCAGGTTGGTTAAGGCGATCTCCAGCAGCCGGGCATCGCCGTCCGCGGTCAATGCGGGGCCGATAACGAACTCGATCCGGCGATCGGCGTGCGCCTCACGAAGCCGGGCCGCGATCGCCTGTGCAATCGAGGAGAGTTCGACTGTGCCGCGCTCCATCTCGGCGCGGGTAATCCGCGAAAGCTGCAACAGGTCGTCGATCAGCAGCCCCATGCGTTGCGCTTCCGAGCGGACCCGCTCCAGGTATTGATGCGCCCGGTCGTCGAGCTGGCCGGCGTAGTCTTCGGCCAGTGCCAGGCTCCAGCCGTCGATGCCGCGCAACGGCGCCCGCAGATCGTGCGAGACCGAGTAGGCAAACGCTTCCAGCTCCTTGTTCGCCGCTTCGAGCTGCGCGGTCCGCTCGCGTACGCGCTGCTCCAACTCGGTATTGAGCTGCTGGATCTCCTGCTCGGCCCTGCGCTGCTCGCTGATATCGGTGTTGGTGCCGAACCAGCGGGCCACCTTGCCGTCCCGGTCGCGCACCGGCATCACGCGCGTCAGGAAGGGGCGAAACACGCCGTCGGCGCCGCGCAGCGGAAATACCATGTCGAACGGCTCCCCGGTGGCGATGGATCCCTGCCAGCGCTCCAGGACCCTGGCCAGCGCCTCGGGATCGTGCACCGACTGCCAGCCCCACCCCTCCATCTGTTCCGGTGTGGTCCCGGTGTACTCATACCAGCGCTGGTTGTACCAGAAAATCCAGCCGTCCGCGTTGGCCATCCAGCACAACTGCGGAATGGCGTTGGCCAGGGTGCGGAACTGAGCTTCGCTTTCGCGCAGCGCCTCCTCGGCATGCTTGTGCCCCGTGATATCGCGAGCCACCACCACGGATCCGGCGATGGCGCCGTCCGGGCCGCGAATGGGAGCGAAGCTGTAACTTCCGATCCAGGTCTCCCCGGTGTCCTTGCGGCGCAGGGTGTATTCGGCGTTGGTAACCACCTCGCCCCGGAGAGCCCGCGGCACCGCCCACCGGTCCAGCGGCGCCAGCGTTCCGTCCGGCAGGAACACGTCGAGGATGTCGGGATACTCCGCGAAAGTCGTGGCGCATTCTGCCTTGCTCGGGAACCTGTGGAACCCCGCGAAGGCGTCGTTGAACTCGACGAACCGGCCCGCCGCATCGGAAATGAAGACCGCGTCGGCCATGCTGGCCAGCGCCGCCTGCAGATGGGCCCGGCTTTCGCGTAGGGCATCCTCCACGCGCTTGCGCTCGGTGATGTCGTTGAACAGGATCGCGACTTTGCGGCTCTCCGGCCCGCCGATACGGTACGCGCTCACGTCGAACCAGCGATGCAACGCCTTCGCCTCATTCACAAGACGCGCCGGTTGGCCCGTCAAGGCGACTTGTCCATAGATCTCAAACCAATGAGCTTCATGTTCGGGAGCCAGCTCGCGCATGAGCCGGCCCTGTGCATTCTTCAGGCCGGTTTGACTCTCAAATGCCGGATTGATCTCCAGGAAACGATAATCGACGGGCGTGACGCCGGCGTCAAAAATCACCTCAATGACGCAGAACCCCTCGATGATCGTGTCGAATAGCGTCCGGTACCGCTCTTCCGAGTGGCGCAGCTCTACTTCCACCCGCTTGCGCTCGGTGATGTCGATCTCAATACCGTCCCACACGGTAGAACCGTCCGGACAACGGGAGGGTATGGAGCGCATCAGCGACCAGCGGGTTTCCCCGGTGGTGCGGTGGATGTGGCGCACCTCGATATCGAACCGGGCCAGCCGCTCGCGCGACAACGCGATCGCCGCGTGCAGCCGGTCAACGTCTTCCGCCACTATGCTTCGTTCCACCGTCGCGGCATCGTTCATATACTCGGAGGCAGGCACGCCGGTGAGCCGTTCAATGCCGGCGCTGATGAAATCGACGTGCGCTTCGCCGCTGGCGTCGAGGCGGTACCGGTAGAGCGCGCCGTCCGGCAGGTTGTCGCCCAGGGTGCGCAGGCGAGCCTCGCTCTCGCGCAGCGCCACCAGCGCGCGCCTGCGCTCGGTGATGTCGTGGAAGTAAACCGAGAGTCCTGCTTCCGAGGGATAGCAGTGGCATTCGAGCCACTTGTTCACCGGCTCCGGGTAATACTCCTCGAAGGTAGCCGGCTGGCCGGTTTCCATGGCGCGGTGATACTCCTCGTAAAACGCCGTGCCCTTGGCATGCGGGAACAGCTCCCAGACGCAGCCGCCAATGAGGTCCTCCCGGCGCATGCCGATCATCCGTGCGCCTTGTTCGCTGAAGTAGGTGTAGCGCCAGTTCCGATCCAGCACCAGCATGCCGTCGCTGATGCTGCCGAGCACGTTCTGCAATTCCTGGTGGGCCCGGCGCTTCTCGGTGACATCCTGGAATACCAGCACGACACCAAGCAGATTGCCGGCGCTGTCCCGAATCGGCGCGGCACTGTCGTCGATCGGCGTCTCGCGCCCGTCGCGCGCCAGCAGCGCCGTGCGATCGCCCATGGAAACGGCGCACCCTTCGCGCAACACGCGTCCAATGATGTCCTCGGCCGCATCGCGGGTCTGTTCGCGAACGATGCGCAGCACATCCTGGGCCGGCTGGCCCAGCGCCTGCTCCTCCGTCCAGCCGGTCAGCCTGGCGGCAACGGGATTGAGGAAGGTGATTCGGCCGCCGGCATCGGTGGATAACACCCCGTCGCCGATGCTGTTGAGGGTCACCTCCAGCCATTCGCGTTGCCTGCGCAACGCCTCCCCGGCGAGCTTGCGCCCGGTGATATCTTCAAAAATCGTATAGACCTGGTAGGGCTTCGCCTCGCCCGCCCGGAACAAGGGGACGGCGTTGATCTCGATCCAACGGAACTGTTTCTCGCGTGAGTTATAAACCCCCATACTTACATTCCGCACTTCGCGGCCCGTTGCCAGGGCGGCCATGGCGGGATGCTCCAAACCGGGGAAAGGCGACCCGTCCTCCCGGATGAAGTCGCGCTCCACATCGACCGAGGTGCGCCCCAGAAACTCGTCGCGCGTCTTTCCCAATATGGTTTCCGCGGCGGGGTTCATGGACAGGATCTTTCCTTCCGCATCCTGATAGACCACGCCCTGAAGCATGGTCTCGGACAAAGTCCGGTAGTGCGCTTCGCTTTCTCGAAGCGCCTCCTCCGCCCGCTTGCGTTCCGTAAGATCGAGGATGGTGTACGCGAACCGCGGGTTTCCGGAATGCCCGTTCCCCAGGTAGCCGGCGGTCGCCAGCAGCCAGCGTTCCCGGCCGTGCGCGTCCCGCCGGGCGTACTCCATCGAGACGGGCTTGCCGGTGCGCCGGCTCTTTTCGTAGAGCGTAACCCAGAATCGCGCGACCTCTTCGGAAGCGCCCGCCCGCACCGCCGATGTGCCCGCAATCGACGCCCGATCCACGCCGTACAACTCCGCCGCGGCCTCATTGCAGGAAACGTGCACGATCGCGGAATCGACGATCTCCACGATGCCCCGCATGGAACCGGGGCTGTCGAAGAAACTGCGCAAAATCGATTCGCTCTCGCGCAGCTCCCGCTCGGCCTGCGTGCGCCGCGTGATATCGACGCCCGCGGCGACCGAGCCGCGCACCCGGCCACCGCCATCCAGGAGGGGCACGGCGCTCAGCAGCAGGTGCACCGTGCGTCCGCCGGGGAACACCATTTCCATCTCCTCCCCGTTCACCGGCTGGCCCGTGGCCGCGGCCACCTGGCTGGGCAGCTCCTCGGGCCGCAGTTTCACGCCGCCGCGAAACACTGCATACGACACCGCGCTGTCGCCCGCGGGCGCGCCGGCCGAGACGTTGTCGCCCCGCTGGGCCTGCATGACCACCCGATCCGCAAATGCGTTGCCGGTGATGCGCAGACACTGCGGGTCGTGGGCGATCCAGACGGCTACCGGCGCGGCGTCCAGAATGGCCTGTAGTTCCCCGGCGCGGTCGGCTAATTCGCCGGCGAGCCGCCGCCGCTCGTCTTCCTCCCGCTTGCGCCCGGTGATGTCTCGAATCGCGCTGATCAAAGTGCGTAAGCCCCCGATCGTGGCGCCTTGAGAACTGACCTCGACGGGAAACGTGCTGCCATCCTTGCGCCGGTGTACCGTCTCGAACAGGATGCCGGCGGTGTCGGCCTCAGCCATCTGGCCCGCGGTTAATTCGTGAGTATCGGCGGCGTGCAGTTCCTGAATCGAGAGCGACTGCAACTCGTCGCGGGTATAGCCATACGCCCTGGTAGCGGCGGGGTTCGCATCCAGGATGCGCCCATCCTCGCGCCGGATGTACAGAATCGCGTCCCGGCTGTTCTCGGCCAGCAGTTGGTAGCGGTGTAGATCCTCCTCCACCCGCATACGTTCCGTGGCCAGTTTCACCTGCGACTCGGCTTCGCTGGCCCTGACCTGAGCGCGCAGCATGGCGTCACTCACCCAGGAGATCATCGCGCCGCTCATCGCGAAGACAGCCACGGCCAGCCAATCGGCGGAAGCTACAATGGAAAACTCTCCGACCGGTTCCATCCAGGCAAAGTCAGCCACCAGAGCCGAGAGGGCGGTGGCCAGCAAACCACCGCGCAGCCCGCCGGCGAGGGCTGCCAGGATCACGGCCGGATAGAACGTAACGAAGGGCGCCCGCGTCCCCAAAGCCCCGAGGAACGCCATCCGCACGGCGACGGCCAAGGCCACGGCAAGCACCGCCATGACGTATCGCGACCATGCCGGCAGCTTGCGGCCGGCGATTTCGCCGAGTCGCCCGCTAAAGCGCATTCTGATTCGCCCCGGGAAAGTCGACCGGCGCGCCGCCAATCGTGAAATAGAAAGTCGCGCCCCGGCCGGGTTGCGCTTCGGCCCATACGCGCCCGCCGTGGCGGTGAATGATGCGCTTCACCGTCGCCAGCCCAATGCCCGTGCCGGCGAACTCGGAAGTTTTGTGCAGGCGCTGAAAAGGCCGCGTCTTGGTGGCGCGCAGGTCGGCGTCACTGGCGGCGGCGATCCGCAGATCGGGCGTCAATACGAGGTACAGCCCTGGTGCCGATTCGAACAGAGCACGAAAATCCGGGCTGGTGGTGGAAGTCAGTGGCATGCGAGGCCGTCGACCGGCCCTCGACCTATCATAAGACAGCGGCGCCGTTCTAAGGAGCGGCGAACGCCAGCAAACCCTGTGCCGTTCCCTTCCTCGGGACCAACCAAAGATGTGAATTCGCGCCGCGGTTCATTGCTCAAAGGTATCGTTTCAAACTTGGGTCAGGCGAATGCGTTCTGGAATTCACGGAGTTCCGGCACTACACTCGATTGGAAAGGAGTAATGCATGTCGGAACAAGACAATCGCCGCATGGCCGAAGAAGCGTTTGCCGCTCTGAACGCACACGACCTGGACCGTTACACCATGAACCTGGACGCCTCCTATGTGTGGGAGATGGAGACGTTGCCCGCTCCCGTGCGCGGTCCGGACGGGGCGCGGCAAGGCCTCGAAACTTACTTCAAAGCTTTTCCCGATCTGCGTTTTGAACTGGAACAGGTGATCACCACCCAGGACACGGTAGTGACGCGCTGGCGCATTCGGGGCACTCAAAAGGGCGAATTCGTGGGCATCGCACCCACCAACAAAACCATCAACATTCAGGGTTGTTCGATAACCGAAGTGCGCAACGGTAAGATCGTCCGCAGCCGGACTTACAGCGACAACGCCACCCTGTTTCAACAGCTCGGCGTGCTCAAGACCGGCAAGAAGATGGCGGCCGGCGAGCGCTAGACCGCAGCCCGCCGCCCAGCGGCGTCACTTCAACTCTGCTCGAAATATCTTAAACTCGAAACAGACGATTGCACACGCACAAAATTCTCGTGGTGAACCCCGGTTCCACCACGACCAAGATCGCGCTGTTTGAGGACGATACCGAGCTGGCCGGCGACGTATTCCGCCACGATGCCGCCGCCCTTCGCGCCTGCCCCAGCCTGTGGGACCAGTTCGAGCTCCGCTGGCTGGCTGTCGGCGGATGGACCTCGCGCAATGCGCGGGATGTAGCGGCAGTCGCCGCCATGGGGGGCCTGTTTCGCGGCCTCGAAGGCGGCACGTATGCGGTCAACGAGCGCATGCTGGCCGACGCGCGCGCCAACGTGCAGGGCGAGCACGCCTCCAACCTGGGCTGCGCGCTGGCGCACCGGCTGGCCGCGGGCTATGGCTGCCATGCGTATGTCGTCGATCCGGTTTCGGTGGACGAGTTCGAACCCCTGGCGCGCTACTCGGGGCATCCGCTGATTTCCCGCCGCAGCCTGTCGCACGCGCTCAACATTCATGCCGCCGCGCGGCGCGCCGCCGCCGAGACGGGCCGCGAGCTCCGCGAGAGTTCGCTGATTGTGGCCCACCTGGGGGGGGGCATCTCGGTCGCGCCGGTGCGCGGCGGGCGCATCATCGACGTCAACGACGCCTCGAGCGACGGTCCCTTTTCCCCGGAACGGACGGGCGGGTTGCCCTTGCAGCCGTTCATCGATCTCTGTTTTTCGGGCGCCCGTTCGGAACGCGAAATGCGCCGGCTGGTGATGGGTGCGGGCGGGCTGGTGGCCTACCTGGGCACGAATTCGGCGCTGGAGGTGGAAGAGCGCATCCGCGCCGGCGACGACGTGGCGCGCGAGGCTTACCAGGCCATGGCATACCAGATCTCGAAGGAGATCGGCGCCATGTCCACGGTGCTCGCCGGACGCGTCCACGCCATTGTTCTGGCCGGGGGCCTCGCGGGCTCGGCGCTGCTGGTGAACTGGATCAAAGAACGGGTCGGTTTCCTTGCCCCGGTCCTGGTTTTCCCCGGCGAGGACGAAATGCGCGCGCTGGCCCAAGGCGCCCTGCGCGCCATGCGCGGCGAGACGCCGCTACTGGAGTATTGATCGCCATGATTCACAACTTCGAGGAACTGCTGGAGGCGGCGGCGCGAATTCCGGTGCGGGCGCTGGTGGCCTGGCCCGCCAATGAAGAGACCTTCGCGGCCATTCGCGAGGCGCGGCGCAGGCTCGGCCTGCGCTTCCTCCTGGCGGGCGACCGCCGGATCATCGAGGAGGCCCTGCCGGCCGACGCCGGAACCGAAATCGCCGGCTACGCGAACGTCGAGAGCGCCCTGGCCGGGGCGGTGGAACTGCTTTCGAAGGGCGAAGCCGGCATGCTCATGAAGGGCACCGTCGATACCGCCACCCTCATCAAGGCGGCGCTGCGTCCGGAGAGCGGCCTGCGCACGGGCCGCCTGCTGAGCGATGTGTTCCTCTTCGAATACGCCCCGCGCGAGGACAATAAACTGGTCATGATCACCGACGGCGGTCTGAACATCGCGCCGGACCTCGAGGCCAAGGTGCAACTGATCCAAAATGCGGTCGCCGTGGCCCACGCACTGGGCAACGCGAATCCCAAGGTTGCTGTGCTGGCCGCCGCGGAGTTCGTGCAGGCGAACATGCCCGCCACGCTGGATGCGGCCGCCCTTTCCAAGATGAACGAGCGCGGCCAGATCCGCGGATGCGTGGTGGAGGGACCCCTGGCGCTGGACAATGCGCTGGCGGCGCGCGCGGCCCGCGAGAAGCGCATCGGCTCGGCGGTGGCCGGCGCCGCCGAGATCCTGGTTTGTCCCAACATCGAGTGCGCCAACGCGCTGGCCAAATCGACCACCTATATCGGCAACGCGCGCCTGGCCCACGTCATCGTGGGCGCGAGCATCCCCATCCTGATTCCCTCGCGCTCCGATGCGAGCGACGCCAAGCTGCTGTCGCTCGCCCTGGGCGCGATCATGAGCGCAGTGGGGTAGGCCTCCTGGGTAGGCCTCCTGGGCAAAACCGCCCCACGAGTTTTCGCGTCCTCGTTTACACTGGTGGGGGGGCCCTGGACATTCTGGCGACGACAACTCCTTTAACCACCGATGCATCCTCCGCGGCAACCCGCTTCGAGGGACTGGACGCGGAGCAACTGATCCGGGCCTTCCGCATCATGCACACCGCGCGGAGGCTGGACGACCGGGAGGTCACCCTCAAGCGCCAAAATCGGATCTTCTTCCAGATCAGCGGGGCGGGACATGAAGCCCTGCAGGTGGCCGCCGGTTTGAACCTGCGTCCCGGCCACGACTGGTTCTATCTCTATTACCGCGATCGCGCCCTGTGCCTCACCCTGGGGGTTACCCCGCGGGAAATGCTGCAACAGGCGGTGGGAGCGGCCGGCGACCCCGCCTCGGGCGGCCGCCAGATGCCGTCTCACTGGGGACACCGGGCGTACAACATCGTCAGCGTCTCGTCCCCTACAGGGACGCAATTCAACCAGGCGGTGGGATGCGCGGAAGCGGAGCGGTTTCGCGGCCGCAACGACGGCGCGATCACGCTGGTCACTTCGGGCGAAGGAGCCACCAGCGAGGGCGAATTCTGGGAAGCCATGAACGTGGCATGCCTGCGCAGCCTGCCTCTGCTTTTCCTGATCGAGGACAACGGTTACGCCATTTCCGTGCCCATCGAAAGCCAGACCGCGGGCGGCAACATCTCCAACCTGGTGGCCGGTTTTCCCGGGCTCTTCCGCCAGGAGATCGACGGCACCGATTTCCTGGCCTCGTACCGGGCCATGAAGGATGCGGCGGCCTGGTGCCGGGAAGGACACGGGCCCGCGCTGGTGCATGCCCACGTCACACGGCCCTATTCGCATTCTCTTTCCGACGACGAGCGGCTGTACAAAACCCCCGCCGAACGCCAGGCCGAGGCGGAGCGCGACCCGGTCCTGCGCTTCCCGACATTCCTCATCGACGAGGGCGTGATCGACCGTCACATGCTGCAGCTCATCACCCACGAAATCGACGAGGCGGTGAACCAGGCCACGCACGAAGCCCTGCACGACCCGCCGCCCGCGCCCGAAACCGCATTGGCCTACTTGTATTCGGATACCGTAGACGCCACCGCGGAAGAATTCGCCGCCCCGCCCGACTTCCACGGGGCGCCCCTGACCATGGTGGACCTGATCAACGCCACGCTGCGCGAGGAGATGCGGCGCAACCCGAATATCCTGGTGTTCGGCGAGGATGTGGCCGATTGCAGCCGCGCGGGCAACCTGGCGGAGGTCAAGGGTAAGGGCGGCGTGTTCAAAGCCACCTACGGGTTGCAGAGGGAGTTTGGGCCGGAGCGCAGCTTCAACACCCCGCTGGCGGAAGCGTCCATTGTGGGCCGCGCCATCGGCATGGCCACGCGCGGGCTGAAACCGGTGGCCGAGATCCAATTCTTCGATTACATCTGGCCGGCCATGATGCAGCTCCGCGACGAACTGGCTACCATGCGCTGGCGTTCCAACGGGAGTTTCTCCTGCCCGGCGGTGATCCGCGTAGCCATCGGCGGCTACCTGAACGGCGGGGCCGTGTATCACAGCCAGTGCGGCGAAGTGGAGTTCACGCACATCCCCGGCCTGCGCGTGGTGATGCCCTCCAACGCGGCGGATGCCTGCGGGCTGCTGCGCACGGCGTTGCGCTCCGACGACCCGGTGCTTTTTCTGGAGCACAAGCGCCTGTACCGCGAGCCTTACAACCGCTCGCCGCATCCGGGCGAAGAGTTCACCATCCCGTTCGGCCGCGCCCGCATCGTCAAGCCCGGGCAGAGCCTGACGGTGGTCACCTACGGCGCGCTGGTGCAGAAGTCCCTTCTGGCGGCGACGCAAGTCGAAAAGCGCCGCCCGCACGCGAGCATCGAAATCATCGATCTGCGCACGCTGGCGCCCTACGACTGGCCGGCGGTGAAGGCCTCGGTGGAAAAGACCAGCCGCGTGATGGTGGCGCACGAAGATTGTGTCTCCTGGGGCTACGGCGCGGAGCTCGCCGCGCGCATCGCCGACGAGTTGTTCACCAGCCTGGACGCGCCGGTGCGCCGCGTCGGCGCGCTCGACACGTGGGTGGGCTACCACCCGCAACTGGAAGCCGCGATCCTGCCGCAGGTGGAAACCCTGGCGGCGGAGATGGAGCGGCTGCTGGCGTATTGACGCGGGCCGGGCGTGCGCTTAGCCGCGGCTCAAGCCACCGTGGGCGGCTGCCGACCGATGATGCATCAGGAAGACAATCCCGGCCACCAGCGGCGGCACGGTGAAAACGACGGTCGTGATCGCGCGGATAGCAGCCGGGAGCCGCGTTCCGTCCGCCCTGACGATCGCCGCCGACGTGATCGCATATATCGCTCCCACTAACAAACTCATGACCACGAGCAGAACGCCGCCGGTCGCTTCCCAGCGCCAGGGGACCAGCACCAGGATCAGGAATAACAAGAGCACGCCCGCCCCGAGCACGATGTTACGGCCGGGCGTGGGCTCGACCACCACCGAAGCTACGAAGAAAAAAATCCAGAACCCGGCCCACAGCAATGCCAGGGCGCGAGCGCCGTACACTGTCCATGGTTTCACGGCAATCTATCGACCTCCCCGCCTAATCGTAGGGTGCATTCTCGTTTCAGTCAATCGGAATTCAAGCTCTGTTTAACTGGTATTTCGTACTGGCCGGGCTGGCCCTCTACCCCGGCCGGGACACCGGGCTGCCGACCCTAATATAATCTAGCTATGTCCGAAACTGGAGTTCCCCGCAGAGCGTTTCTGCGCGGCGTCGCTACCGCCACCGCGCTTTCCTACTCCCGCGTCCTGGGCGCCAACGACCGCATTCAACTCGGCCTGATCGGCTGCGGCGAGCGCGGCCGCGGCGACATGGGCAACTTCCTCGATGCCGGCAACGTGGACGTGGTGGCGCTGTGCGACATCTACGGCGCGCAGGTGGAGCGCGCCCGGCGGGACGCCCCCCATGCGAAAGTGTTCACCGACCATCGCCAGGTGCTGGAGATGAAGGACGTGGACGTGGCGCTCATCGGCGTGCCCGACCACTGGCATGCGCCCATCGCCATCGACGCGCTCTCGGCCGGCAAGGACGTGTACGTGGAAAAGCCGCTGACTTTGAGAATCGAGGAAGGCCCGGCCATCGTGAAGGCGGCGCGCATCCACAAGCGGATTTGCCAGGTGGGCATGCAGCAGCGCTCCGGCAAACACTACCTCGCGGCCAAGCGCGAGTACATGGACACGGGCAAACTGGGCAAAGTGACGCTCGCGCGCACCTGGTGGCATGGCAACAGCTATCACCTGCGGAGGGCGCCGGAATCGCTCCGCACCCAGCCGGCGGACCTCGATTGGGCGCATTTCCTGGGGCCGCTGAAGTGGCGCGACTGGGACCCGCAGCAGTATTGGAACTGGCGCGCGTACCTGGATTTCGGCGGCGGGCAGGTGACCGACCTGTTCACCCACTGGATCGACGTGGTGCATATGTTCACGGGCCAGGACATTCCGGTTTCCGCGGTGGCGGCCGGCGGCGTCTACAACTATAAGGACGGCCGCACGGCGCCCGACACCATCAACGTGCTGCTGGAGTACCCCGCGCAATTCACCGCCACTTTCGAGGCCACCCTGGCGCCCGGCATCAAGGGCGAGGGCATCGAGTTCGCCGGCACCGACGGCCGCCTGCTGATCGATCGCGGTCATTACGAGTTTCATCCCGCGGGAAAGAACCCCGAGCCGGTGGTCGTAAAATCCTCGAGCAATCTGGACCTCGACCACATTCAGAACTTCCTGGAGTGCGTCCGCTCGCGCCAGTTGCCCAATGGCGACGTGCTTGCCGGCCACCGGTCGGCGCAGGCCTCGCACCTGGGCAATATCGCCTACATGCAAAAGCGGCGCATCGATTTCGACCCCCTCCGGGAGGAGATCCAGCCGTTCTGAGGGACGCTTGCTATACTGGAGTTTCAAGTCCCCATCACTGAGGAGTTTCATGATTTCTGCAACACAATTGCGTCCGGGAATGATCATCAAGTTCAACAACGAGCTGTATTCGGTGTTCAGCATGACCCACCGCACCCCCGGAAATCTGCGCGGATTCGTGCAGGCCAAGATGCGCAGCCTGCGCAGCGGCACGATGACCGAGCACCGGTTTTCCTCCGAAGACAAGGTGGAAAAAGCGCAGTTGGAAGAGCACGAAATGGAGTACCTCTACGACGACGGTGAATATTACTACTTCATGAACACCGAGAACTACGAGCAGATGCACCTGATGAAAGACATTCTGGGGGACGCCACGCAATACCTCATCCCGCAATTGCGCGTGAAGGTGGAGTTTTACGAAGGCAAGCCGTTGGGCGTGGAACTTCCGGCGACCGTCGACATGACCGTGTTGGAGACCGAGCCCGGCATGAAGGGCGCGACCGTCTCCAACGTCACCAAGCCGGCCAAACTGGAAACGGGCCTGGTGGTTCAGGTGCCTTCGTTCATCACCGAAGGCGAGAAGATCAAGGTCAACACCGCCGAGGGCACTTACCTGGAACGGGCCTAGCGAGGACCAGCGTCCCACGCCCTGCCTACCGGCCCAGCGCCTGGAGCGCCGCGGCCAACTCCCCCTCTTCTTCGCGAAATACGGTCCGCAGATCCAGCGCCAGCCGTTCGTTTTCGATGCGCGCCACCACCGGCGGCGAGCCTGCGCGCAGGCGCCGCTCCCAATCCATCGGGCTCGAGCATTCGATCGAGATCAGCCATGTGGGAATCGCCTGCTCCGGTGTGGCGCCGCCGCCGATGACCGAGCTTCCGGGAACAATCTCGGCCCGCAGGCCCGGGACGCGCCCCACCAGTGCTTCGGCCCGCGCGCGGATAGCCGTCGCCGTCTGCCGGATCATGGCGAGCGCGGGCACGCGATCCCAGCGTTCCAGCAGCAGGGCGCGCAGCGTGTTCTCCAGAGCCTGGTAGATCATCTTGTCGAGCCGGAGAGCGCGGAATAGCGGGTTGCGGCGCAGGCGCGCCACGATTTCCGGCCGCCCGGCGAGGATTCCGGCCTGCGGCCCGCCGAGGAGCTTGTCGCCGCTGAAAGAGACCAGATCGGCGCCGGCTTTGAGGCTGTCGGCCACCAGCGGCTCCTCGATCCCGAAGGCCCGCAGATCGGCCACGCACCCGCTGCCCAGATCCTCATATACCGGCAGGCCGCGCTCGCGTCCCAGGTCCGCCAGCTCGCGCAGTTGGGGACGGGCGGTAAAGCCCGAGATGCGAAAGTTGCTGGGGTGCACGCGCAACAGCAGGCGCGTGCGCTCGTTGATCGCCGCACGGTAATCGTCGAGCTGCGTGCGGTTGGTGGTTCCCACCTCGCGTAGCGCGGCCCCGGAGTGCGCCATGATGTCGGGGATGCGGAAGCCGTCGCCGATCTCGATGAGCTCGCCGCGCGAGACCACCACTTCCCCGCCGGAGGCGAGCTCGTGGATCGCCAGAAAGATGGCCGCCGCGTTATTGTTTACGGCGATTCCGGGCGCGCCGAGCAGGGCTTCGAGAAGTCCCGCGGCATGGCTGTCGCGCTTGCCGCGCCGCCCGGCCGCGAGATCGTACTCGAGGTTGCAATAACCCGGCAGCACGCCGATCGGCCCCAGCGGAGCGCGCCCAAGGTTGGTATGCAGCACGACTCCCGTGGCGTTTATGACGCGCCGCAGCGACGGCTGTTCGAGGGCCGCCAGCGACCGTTCCACGCGCGCTTCGGCCGGCAGATCACTCCCGCGGCCGCTCCTGATTTCCGCGCGCAGCTCATCGAGCGCGCGGCGGACCTCCGCCACCACCAGCGTGCGGGGAAATCGCGCCAGGAGAGGAGAGATGCGCTCGAGAACCTCGTGCACCGCCGGCAGCTCGCGGAGTTTTTCGCTTTCGGCCACGAATTCGATGGTACGCGCTTGTCTCGGCGGGGTGCAACAGACTACACTGGAAAGGTCGGGGCGTGGCTCAGCCTGGCTAGAGCGCCTGGTTCGGGACCAGGAGGTCGGTGGTTCGAATCCACTCGCCCCGACCATCTTAAAAGCAATAAAATCTAGGATTTAGGAACGGCCTCGGGTCACTCGCCCGAGGCCGTTTTGCTTGTGGTATGCCCAGAAGTATGCCCCCCTCGAACCTTCGCCATCGCCTTGCGCACCGTTTCCCTCTGCGGGTGGACGTATCTTTTCGTCATCGCGAAGTCGGAGTGGCCGGCGAGATAGGCGAGGGTGTAGGGGTCCATGTGCTCGGCCCAGCGCGTCAGGCAGGTGTGCCGGCACTTGTAGAGGACGAACGCCGGGACCTTCGACTCCTTGATCGCCCTCAGGTGCTGCTTCTTCAGGCTGGACTTCTCGATGTGCCCGGACCTCGTCGGCGCCGGGAACACCCAAGGCGATGGCTGCTCCCCCTGGCGCCTAGCCTCGACGACGGCGGCGGCCCGGTCTGACAGGGGAATCACTCGGCGGGCGCTCGCCGTCTTGCCGTGCAGGATGTGGAGCGAGCCGTCCCTCACCTGGTCCCACCTCAGCCTGAAGCACTCCTCGGGTCTCAGGGCGCAGTCGAGCAGGGTGGTCGCGACGTCGCGGAGCAGGAACGGGTCTCGGGGCTCGGTCGGCCGCTCGCCCCGCTGTGCCGCGCGGATGCCGCAGAGCGCGCGCTGGTAAGCCTCCTGGATTCCCTCGCCGATGTTGGTCGCCGCTCCCAGGTATTTCGCCTCCTCGTCGTCGGTGAGGACTCGCTCGCGGTGGTTCTCCTTCGGGACCATGCTCACCCGCGCGAGCAGCCTCTCGACCTTGCGCCACTCCTGCGCGAGCCGGAACATCCGACGGAGCACCTGGAGCTCCCTGTTCACGCTGGCTATCGCGAGTCCCGCCTCCTTGCGCGCGGCGGCGTAGGTGGCGATGTTCCCCGTGGTGATGGCGTCGAGGGGGAGCCTCGCCAGCGGCTTGTGGGCCAGAAGGTTCTTGACGCCGTTCTCGTAGAACCCCAGCGTCTTCGGCCTCGCCGCGAACTGCTTCTCGGCGAAGGGAAGGAACTGCTTCTCCGCGAACTCCTGAAGCGTGGGCACCGGCAGGGGGTCCTTGATCCCGACTTCCCGCTTCGCCAGCTGCGTCTTTCGCGCGGCCTCCATCTGCTCGGCGACGCGGCGGTTCCCTTGTTTCGTGCTCTCCCGGATGAGTTGACTGTTCCAGGTGAACTTGTACCACCAGTTGGTGGACTTGCGTTGTTTGTATAGCATATGGCGCGCCTATCTTGCCGCGGTTGGCGCGCCCGCGTAAGCCAGCGATGTGCGGTATTCCTGCGCCGTTCTCGATCCCTTTTCTTTGTTGCAGGTCTTGCACGCGATCGCGAGGTTGTCCATGGAGTGAGCCCCTCCGCGAGAAATGGGAATCGCGTGATCGACCTCGCGGAGCCCCGGCCCCGGATCGAGTCCGCAGTACACGCATGGCGCACTGGTGGCCGTGTTTGCGAACTGGTATAAGTCGAGGATGGCGGGGTCTCGCGAGACCGGCGCGCCTTCTTGAGCCGCCCGCCTCCGCCCCCTGTACGCTGCTGAGAAAGCCCGAGATCTCTCAGGGTTCGCCTTCCGCCACGCGGTCCCGGCCTCGCGCGCCTTCTCAAGATTTTCCAGCCGCCACGCAACGCTTCGCTTGCGGGCCTTGCCGGGGTCGGCCAGGTACCGCCGACGGTTGTGCTCACGAACCTTCTCGGGGTTGGCCAAGCACCATCGGCGCAAGCGCTCGCGCGCCCTCCCAATGTTCGCTAGGCGCCATGCAATGTTGCGATCGCGCTTGCGCTCCTTCGCCTCCTCGGGCGTGAGCTTGGTCGCCATCTCAGGCCGCCTCCTTCCGGGACTCCATCCAGGCGACGAGGTCGCTCCGGCGGTAGCGCACCAGCCGGAGGCCCACCTTCGATCTCGGCGGCCCGCCCGGGCCCTTGCTCAGCTTCACGAGCGTGTTGACGTGAAGGCCGAGGACTTCGGCGGCCTCGGCCTGGTTGAGGTACTCTCTCTGGTTCTGGTTCGGCGACTTCTCGAATACAGCCATGTCCGGCTCCTTGGAGTTGGATGTCGGCTGGGCCGCTCCTCACGGGGGCTGCCTGCCGGCCGGCTGTTGTCCCTGGGCGGGACCCTCTCTGCGCAAAGCGTCGCTCCGAGCCGAAGGCGACGTGTGGTGCGCGGGTTGGCGACCAGAGCCAGCCTTGATGCTGCTGGGTGTCCGCTCCTGATTCAATTTTACCACTGCGGGTCCAAACTGGTCCCGTCATAATTCCTTGGATCTCCTTTGATTGTCGTGAGATAGCTGGGATCATCTTTGTGTGAACGGCCCCGGCGCAGGCCCCCAGAGCCTCCAGATTGGCAAACGCCGCCGGGTGGTCGTGACCAAGGGCGAGGCTCTGCGGACGCGATCTGGGCGGCCCTGGCCTCCGAATAGGCGTTGCCAGGGATGGGAGCCAAGGGGGAGTGTGCAAGGTCCGAGATCCTGGGGCGTCGAAGCCTGGGCCCCTGAGGGCGGGGGGAGCCTCCTTATATCGTAGGGCAACGCGTTCGAGATGATCTCAAGGCGAAAAAGGGCGTGCTTCCGCCAAAGAATACATTAGCCATTAGGTCTTTGAAAATGCCCAATGGCTGGTTAAGTTATTCAGTTTGTGTCGCTTGCATCAGATACATCGGTAGATTGGCTCAAAAGCCTTTCACTTGGTCGTCTCGAGCGCATTGCCCTACGATAATAGGGCCGACGGTGCCGAAGACCCCTGCCGATCCAGCCACCTTGTACACGGTGGCCGGTGTGCTCCTCCTCCAACCAGGCCAGGGGAGCCTCGCCACCTTATATACAACAGCAACGAACATGATGAACCAGCATGTCTATTAGGGGCCGGGCTATCCTAATACAGACTTAAACATCTTCTTTTCCAGCAGCTTGCAGCATCTCTACATCAGATATCAGCCTTCGCGTGCGTTCATACCTCACAGGTATGTGCGTTGCTCCCTGGTATTAGGGGCGTCGGACGCCGCGCATCCCCTGCCACACGACCGCCAGTCCGACAAACAAGCCCATTGCCACGCTCCGTCTGTCACCAACCGTTGAGGTTCCAACCTCGGCATGATTAATGAGGCTGCCGGTTTCCCGCCTAAGCAGACGGTTGAGACCGGCCGGCCTTCCTGATGCCCACTCGAAGGGGCGGCCTCCTGCCAGGGGCTGCCCCGCTCCCCCGGGCGGTCCAGGAGGACTCAGAAGTCTCACGAGGCCCGACGCAAGGGGGCCCCCGCTCGAAACGCCGCAGAGGAGCCCGGATTGACCAACAGCAAGAGCCTGGACGCCTACCGCCAGATCGTCGGAGCCCTCGACCAGATGGACCGCTCCGCTGGCGTCGTTTCCTCCCTGGTTGACGCCAGGACGAGGTACCAAGTCCAGGAGTCCCTCGCGGAGATCCACCGCCGGCTTGAGCAGGTGCGGAACGCCGTCGAGGACGTGCTCTACGACGACCACGGCCGGCTGGGCTTCGAGAGCGACAGCGGCAGCCACGCGCCGCCGGACGCCGGCACCGGACGGAGGAAGCCGCGGCCGGACGCGGACCCTGCGAGCGCCGAACTGAGGGAGAAGCGGCGGGAGGCCACGCGGCGGTGGCGCGAGGCCAACCCCCAGCGGGCGCGGGCCACCGAAGCGAAGTGGAGGGCGGCCCGGCGAGACCGCAGCGGACTTCAAGGGGAGTTATGCGCCCCAGTTTGAAAGGGAAAAATGAACAACAAACAAAACACAACGAACGATGAGTCGGCGCTGTCAGACGCCGAACTCAAGAACATGACCATCTTGCGGGACGCCGCGCTCCTGATTTGGCGAGCGCTGCCCGAGAGCCTGCGAACACCAGCGGGTCTGAAAACAACTGAGGATGCCCGATGAGCCCCCTGCCCCCGTCGTTCACGCGCCTGATCGAGCGCGGGCCCGAGGGCGCCGCCGAGTTCCTCCAGAACGTCCGCCCCGTCACGGTGGCGCGGGCGCCGGAGGAGATGCCGGCCGAGGCGGGAGACGACCTGTGCTGGATCTGGCAAGGAACCAACGGCAGCAACGGCGTCGTTCGCGTTGACGGCGAGACCTTGGTCTGCCGCGCCTACGAGCGGCTAGTCGGTCCCATTCCGCCGGGTCGCCGGCCTTGGCAGGAATGTCGCAACAAGCTCTGCGTCAATCCGCGTCATCTGGCGCTGCGTACGCCGGCCGAGATTCGATCGACTAGCGCGGGGCGTCTGTCTCCGGAAGAGCGGAAGCAAGTCCGGGACCTCTTGGCGTCGGGAGAGCGGGAGGTAGACGTGGCGAGCAAGTTCGGCATCTCGCAGCCCTCCGTCTCGGCGATCAAGAACAAGCGCGAGGTACCGTTCAACCCGGATGGCGGCGAGCAGATCGACGACGCCGACCAGCACCCGGCCCAGTCCCTCGCCGAGTGGCTCGACCGGCAGGCCCGCAGGCTCGGCCCGGTCGGCCAGCTAGCCCGCGGCGAGGCGATGCCCGACGAGCAACGCGAGAAGGCATTCTCCAAGGCCACCAAAGAGTTCCTCACCTACCAGCTTCTCTCGCGCGAGTACGAGACGCGCCGGCGGGAGAACCGCTGATGTCGATAGCGAGCAGTATGACTGCCTGCGCGCAATTCCCGGAACTCACGCCCGGCGAGGCGAGGGAGATCCGCCAGATGTTCCGCAGCCGCGCGGGCCTGCGAACGATCTGCGACAAGTTCGGCGTCACGAGGGAACACGTTTTCGCGCTCTGCGGCAGTCGAGGAGATCGAGGCCTGTCTGAAACGGCAGCAGGAGCAGAAGCGCTACCACGACCAGACCGAGGCCAAGTTCGACTCGCGAGCGCGCCAGTTCCGCGTGAGCCTGCCGGAGTAGCGCCATGACGGTAGAACAGTTCATCCAGTCCACGGTGGAGGGCCCCGGCGCGCTGTCGCCCGAGGCCCTCGCCATGCACGAGGCCGGAGTCGCCGAGGCAGAGAAGAACCTGCGCGACGCCCGCCAGCAGAGCGACGCCGCGGAGCAGCGGATCGTGTCGCTCACCAAGCGCCAGACGGCCATCAACAAGCGGCTCGCCGAGGTCCAGGGGCAGGTCCGCGACAAGGCCGGCCTCCGCGCCGTCATCGCCGACCTCAGGGCGGCAAAGAAGGAGTGCGAGCGCCGCGCCGCGCTGGAGCAGGAGGAGCGGCTCCTGTCCGAGGGGCTCCAGTTCCTGGTGGCCGGCGACATGGCCGACGCCGAGCTAGCGGTGAAGGCGTCGCGGCTGGCGATCCGCAGAGCCCAGCGCGCGTGGGTGGACGCCAAGGGCCGATCCGAGGCCGCGAAGCTCTGGTCCGACCTCGCCCCCGCCATGCGCCGCGACCCCAACTTGACCATCCAGATGGACCGGGGCGGCGTGGTCGTCGAGTACGTGCGGAAGCTCAACGAGATCGAAGGGGAAGTCGAGGCGCTCCAGGACGCGCTGGCGAGAGAGACGCGGCAAGTGCGCGACCAGCAGGCCAGGCTCGGAGTGCTGGCGGAGTAAGCGGGCAGGGTCACATAACACTCACTAACGAACACAGCAACAGCGAGGAAAAAACATGAGCGACGAAATCAAGGTCCGCGACTACGCGCGGAAGGATCTCGACGAGATGACCGCCGAGGAGCTCCGGCACGGGGCGCTGAAGTGGATGCAGGCCGAGGCCAAGGGCGAGGGTCGCGGCGACGAGAAGGCCGCGAGGGCGACCGAGGTGAAGGCGAAGGTGATCGGCGGCGAAGTGAAGAAGAAGCAGGGCAAGAAGGCCCTGCTGGCGCGCATCCAGCAGCTTGAGCAACGGCTCAGCGGAGGAAACCAATGATCGCGAACGGACTTGGACACATCGCGGTGCCGACGCCCGGAACGCCGGTGCTGCTCAGCGCCGTGCTCACGGCCCTGGGCCTCGACCCGGAGATGAGAGTGAGCCGGGTATACGTCACCCCGCTCGGGGGCAACGTCAACAAGACCTACGTGGGCACCCCCACCATGAACAAGGGCACCGGCGTCGGGGTTCTCAAGCAGCTGCAGATCCCGCCGGCCAATGGATTTAACGACACCTTTACACTTGAGTCGGTGGACGGGGGAGTCAACTTGATACGGTTGGGATCGCTCGCCGTTGACGCGGACAGCCCGAACGATAAATTGACTGTCTCATACGTGCAGGGATGAAGAAGCTGGCGCCCGACGTGGCCAGGGAGCGGCGGCTGGAGAGCAGCCGCCGCTGGCGCGAGGCCAACCTTGAGCGCAAGCGCGAGGCCGTCCGCAGGTGGCGGGCGGCCAACCCCGGAAAGGCTCTCGACGCGGCAAGGTGTTGGAAGGCGGCGAACCCGGAGCATAGCCGACTCTGGCACGAGGCCAATCCGCAAAGCCGGCGCGAGGCGAACCGGCGATGGCAGGCTGCGAACCCCGATAAACAGCGCCGGAGCATCCAGCGGTGGCGCGAGGCGAACCCAGCCATCCTCTCGGCCCATAGCGCCAAGCGCCGCGCTCTCACGCGGGGAGCGACGGTCGGCGATCCGAAGGCGGTAGCGGCGATCTACGAGAAGGCGAAGAGTAAGCGCCGCGTCCGGTGCGCCTACTGCGGTCGGTACCCGCGGGTCGGGGAGCGCCACGTAGACCACGTGATTCCCCTGGCGAAGGGCGGCCCGCACACGGCCGCCAATCTTCGCATAACGTGCGCCCAGTGCAACTTGTCGAAGGGCGTCAAGACAGCCGAGGAGTTTCTATCATGCCCGCCAAATTGACCCCCGCCGACCGCGAGGCCATCGCGCAGAGCAAGGAGCGCACTCACGTCCTCGCTGCTCGCCACGATGTGTCTGTGAGTCGGATCAAAGAGATCAGGGCCGCCGCAGGATGGTCGAGGAAAGACGACAAGGGCGGCGCGCTCCCCGGCACGCCGAAGCACCCGAACAGCGGGCGCCTGCCGGGGACTCCGAACAAGCGCACCGTCTACGCGCGGCAGATACTCGAAGATCACGGGGTGGACCCTGTGGCCATGCTGGCGAAGACCATGGCCGACGAGGACAACGTTCCGCTGGACGTGAGAGTGGACTGCGCGAAGGCCCTCCTGCCGTATGTGTACCCCAAGCTGTCGGCTGTCGAGGTCACGGGCCGCGACGGCGGGCCGGTGGAGGTCGAGCGCGACAAGATGCTGGTGCAGCGCATGATGGGCGACGACGTGGTGGTGGCCCGGCTGGAAGCCCTCATCATCGAGCAGACGGAGCCGGCGCGGGCGGAGAGAGCGCTGGAGCCCTACGAGGGGACGAACGCTTGAGGCTCGCTCCCGCAGGCGCCCATGCGCCGTCTTATGTTTCCCTGTCGCTCCCTCGCGGGGCCTAGCGCTTCGCGTCGAAGACGTCCGCCGGCACCGGCCTCAGGCGAGACAGGTCGGGAGTGATCTGGTTGATCCGGCCGGGCCCGGCGCCGATGGACCAGCCCCGCTGTGCGTTCCAGCCGATGACCTCGTCGGCGCGGTCCATCCTGGCCCCGACGTGGCGCGCAGTGGTAGAGGTTGAACACGGCCATCTGCGCGTTCGCGCCTGTCAGACGAACGCACCCCTTCTCTGCGTCGATCTGCTTGAGGAATAGCTCGCTCGCGGCCTGCGGATAGGGCGAGTACAGAGCGAAGAAGTCGTAGAGCCGCCCCAGAAGGAGCTGCGTTCCCCGGATCTCGAAGTAGGGATAGGGGTAGTCACTTCTGGCGGTCTTCTTGCGCCTGCGCCTGTTAATGAAGATGCCGAACGTGCCGCGCTGGTCGCACACGCCCCGCCAGAAGTGGCCGCTCGTCTCGCAGTCGGCGAACCCCTCGTGCTCGCGAACCGGCCTGGGTTCGCGGAAGTCCTCCATCTCGTCTTGTCCCGCCAGCGTCCCATAGGCGTAGAGCACGACCTCGGCGAGGTCGGCCCTGTCGAGGCGCTCGCTCAGCAGCGACGTGACGAAGTAAGTTCGGTGCTGGCCGGCGAGGTCCGCGAGTATGCTGTCGTTCACCTCTTCCAGGTTCATGAGCTCATGTTAGCTGGCGGCGCGGCCGGGGCGCATAAGTACAGCCATGGGCCCCGGTGTCGCCAGCCGTTGCAGATTACGGGGCAGCGTGTGTCCTAGAAGGTTGCCATGGACCCCCGGATCCCTTCGAAGGGTATCCAGACGGGTGGCTCACCGCCTCTGAAGTCGTAGCCGGCCGTGAGCTCTCGGAACTGCTCGCGTAGCTCGATTGTGGTGGCCCGCTCGGCGGCGGCGTAGAAGGCGGCGATAGCCGGCTCGGCTTGGCGCTCGCCCATCGTCTCCCAGAAGGAGGTCTCTTCCGGATCTTCGCTGGCGGGAGGCCCCTCTCTCCGAGTGAGCACGTCTAGGGTCAGCAGCCACTTCTCGTCGATCGACGGTTCGATTGGTATCATGCGGCCCTCCGTTCGCTGGATGCTCCGCAGAGGCCGCAGACAGCGTTGTTTTCCGCGTGGATCGTCTTCATGGCTCCGACCGCCGCCTTGATCGCGCCCGGCGTTATCTCGACGTTCATGAGCACCTTGGTCGCGATCTTCACGCTTTTATCGGGGTTCAACGCCTCGATGTCCATGAGCATGCATGCTAGCAGGCAGCTCGCGAGCTTCTTGTCGTCGTATCCCGCGAACTCTTCCCGGGTGTACTGCCGGGTCTCGTCCACGAGGTGCACAAGCGCTTTGTCGATCGCCTTGCGGAGCCCGTCTTGACAGCCGGGGTCCGCTCCGAATTTTGGTTTGTTCAATTGTTTTCCTCTCTCGTCCTTTCTGTCTGAGAGGCGCTTTTCTCTCTCGTCTTTATCGCCTCACAACTCGATCCTAAGGCGATCCAGCGAGAACTTCCATGACATTAATTCGCTCGCACGACCCGCGGCTAGGGTCGGTTGCGCGGTGCGGCGAGGCGTGGTATCTTCTCGGCCCGGACCCGCTGGTGGGTGCCGAATTCAGCGAGTTGCGGGTGGTGCGGCGCGGCGAGGCCGCTCCTAGAGCAGAGATTAAGGTTCGTTAATCCGCAACTGCCAGAGGGCATCAAGGGCGATGGCGGCAGCTTCAGAGGCCGATGCCGAGGTGGTCGCAGGGCGCGTCGGCGAGGTCCAAGCGAACGCCGATGTAGCGCTCGGTGACAGTCACCGAGGAGTGGCCCAGGCTGAGCGAGACCTGCTCCATGCCCGACCCGCCGTAGAACGCCAGCCGCGCGAAGGTGCGCCGGGCGTCGTGCGGACGGATCTGGACGCCGACCCTGCCGGAGTGCTCAAGCACGATCCTGAATATCGTCTGCGGCGACAGCCGGTCGCCCGCCAGCGTGCCGTTGCACCGCACGGGCCTGAAGACCCTGCCCTCCGCGATGCCCGCCGCCGCGGTCCACTCGTCGATCGCGAGCTTGGTCCACGCGGCCATCGGGATCGTGCGGGCCTTGCCCTGCTTGCCGACGAGATCCACGATGCACCAGCGGGCGTCGCGCATCTGCACGTGCTCCATCGCGAGGTCCCTGGCCTCGTTGCGCCTGAGCCCGGTGCCGAGCAGGACGGCGAGGAGCGCCCGGTCCCGCTTGCCCGTGAACGTGGAAGCGTCGGGCGCCGCCAGCAGCAGGCGGGCCTGCTCCATGGTGAGCCAGTTGCCCGTGCGGATGCCCTCGCGGCGAACGCCCTTGACCCTTCCCACCGCGGCGGCGACGTTCGGGTCCAGCATCCCGGCGTCGGAGGCCTCGAAGCCGAGGCGTCGTATCGCGCTGAGCGCCTGGTTGATGGTGGAGGGCGAGAAGCCCCGCCCCTCCAGGTAAGACCGGTACTGGTTCACGAGAGGCTTGCCGAACGTGCGCCCCGCAGCCCACCCGATGAACCGGTCGAGCGCGATCTCGTACTGCCGCTTGGTGAGGGGGGACGACACCGCGTCCAGCACCAGCGACTTGAGCCGCTGGAGCGGGTCCGGTGGGAGCACGCGCACTACTGCGCAGGGTTCGCTAGTTGACATTATGCTCCCCTGCCTTCGCACGCGAGAGCGTACTCCTCGGCGGTCATCCTGCCCTTCGCCAAGTTGCACGAGGAGCAGGCGACGCAGAGGTTCTCCGCCGAGTGGGCGCCGCCCCGGCACAGCGGAGTCCGGTGATCGACGTGGCGGTCGCCGACCTTGGGGTACATTCCACAGTAGGCGCACCGCACTCGCGACGCGGACTTTGCCCGATCGTAGACGGCGGCGATGGCTTCCATGTCGCCCACTGTCACACGTCGCTTGAGCGCGTGGCGCTTGACCACCTTGGCGAGAGCCTTCGCCGGATTCTCGCGGGCCCAGCGAAGGCTCGTCTCGCTGTTCTTTTCGGGGTTCTCGGCCCGGTATCGGCGGCTCGCCTCGCGGCTGCGCTCCCGATCCTGCTCGCTGTTCTTTCTGGGGTTCTCGGCCCGCCAGCGACGGCTGGACTCGCGGGCCGCCTCGCGCGCCCTCTCCAGGTTCTGCTGGCGCCAGCGGCGGCTGGCTTGGCGCGTGACAGCTCTGTTGTCGGGAGCCTCGCGCCACTTTCGGTTGGCCTCGCGGTTCCGGGCGAGGTACGCGTCTCCTTGGCGTATCTGGCAGATTCTCGTCGCGCTTACCCCGTAGCGCGACGCCAGGACCCCGCTGCTTTTCGCGCTCGCCCTTATCTCCTCGACTTGGCCCGGTGCTAGTCTGGCCTTCACAGCCCGGCCCCGCTCCCCCTGCCCTCGTCCAAGATACCCGCTGGTCGGAAGATCTTCGCGAAGTACCAAGCCACCACTTTGGAGGGATTTTTGCTCCTCTCGCTGTCGAGCAGCCCCGCGCACTCGGCCATTCTCAACGGCCTTCCGGCCGCCCTCATCGCCTCGGCGAGGCCGCGAGCCTGGGGCGTCATCGCGGCAACCTTCGCGGCCCGCTCGGCCCCGTCGATCCGAACAGAGTACGTCTTGCCTTTGCGCACCTTCGCAGAGGGCTCTTTCTCGGTACCCTGGGTCTCCGCTGTCGCTTCCAGGGGGCTCCGCTCGGGTTCTCGCACTCCAGGAGCTTCTGGAATCTCCACGGTCACCGCGACCTTCACGGTCTCTGGTACCTGTGGTAGGTTCTTCGCCGCCCGCCAGACGAGGTCTATCGCCTTGGCCTTCGTGGCCGGCTTGGGCGGCTCCGTTGCGCCGCGCATCCTCATGACCAGCTGGGCTATCGCCGCAGTGGTCATCTTCTCCAGTCTGGAGTCGGTGTGCTCGACCCCTTCGAACTCGACCGCCCGCGCCTTCTTCGTCCCTGCCATCTTCGATCTCTCCTTCCGGCGAACCCCGTCGGGGTGCCTGATCGAATCATGGCGCGTTCGGGTTTGGAAGGGAGCACCGGTTTGCGCTAAATTTCCTTAGTAATTCGGCCGGGGCCCATAAGACCGACTGCGGTCCACTTCTCAAGGACTGCTCGGCTGCAAAGTCATACATGACTGAAGAGCGGATGGACGCCCCCGAGTCGTTCTTTACTGCAGGGACGGTCCACGGTTATGGACGCGGACAGAATGACCACGCGTGAAATTCCCGATGACCTGGGAATCAGGGCGGTGTCAGTCTCTCGTACAAAGGCAACGACGCGGCTGCATGAACATCCCGTTTACCTGAACAAGTCCAGCATAGTGATCCATGGTGGCCAGAATGGCAGAAAGAAGCGCATAATTCTCTCCGAGAAGCTACTGGTGTGGTAAGGATCACCGAACCGCCATATCCAGTGCGGGTCGGCTCCCGAACCCTGAGCGATGGGCATTTCATGAAGCATCCTCATTACTGAGAATGTGACGACTATGCAGACCATCAAGTATCCGAGGCAAATCCCAAGATGCTTGCGGCCGAGCCTCCGTGCCGGTTCAGGCATCGCGTTATATTCGAAGAACCTAATTGCAGAATTGGCGATTTTGACCGGCCACATTACGTAGAAGATGAAAAGCACACCACCCAAGAAAGCCGAAACCCAGGCAACGGCGTTCACCAAAACGGCTCCGCCAACGACCGCCAGCGCACTTCCGAGGAAGTTGCGAAGGAACGTGGAACACAACAGTTTTGGCGTGCCCTCTAAACGGGCGATTCGCCAGTGTAGGTCCTGAGCCAGATCGGATGCCGCACCCCGCTGGCCTGGGGGTAGGGCGCCGGTTTGTAGAACTTGAATCGCCTCGCGCCCCGCCTTAACGGCTTCGTCTATGCGGCCTTCTCCCTCAAACGCCGTCATCACGTTCGCCAACGTTGACGCTTTGAGCAGCGCACTCAAATGATAAGCAAAGATGCCCTGAAAACAATTGTGCGCCTCGGACCACTGGTTCCGATCAACATACGACAGACCACGCGCGTTTAGTAGGCGATAGATTCTTAAATCGGAGATCGTAAACAAGAATACTTCAACATTTTTGGTGTAACATCACGCTGCAGCAAGCAGGTCAACGATTTGCTGGATGGCCTTGTCGGCCTTGTGATAGGCAGCTTCGAGTTTGCTCTCGGGCCGGTGAGCGGGGTCGGGCTGGTGGTGGAAGCAACTGTTGGCAAGTGGACCGCAGAGACGCTTGTGGAAGAACA
>JAIQEX010000208.1 GCA_020073615.1 Terriglobia bacterium | reverse complement strand
TACCCCGGCGGGCCTGCGCATTGCCCTGTTCTTCACGCGAACCTACGCGCGCCTGTTGCGTCCAAAACTCGCTCAAATCATGCCCGCTGGTCCACCCGGAGACTCTCCTCTCCGGGCCGCCTTCGATCGTCTCCAGACGGAGATTGACCGCTGCTGCAAGGAGGAAAAACTCGTCGCCTGAAAACTTGACTCATTTACATTACAATCTCTTGGGTAAGGACTCTAGTGGGGTAGGCCTCCCGGCCTGCCCCGAGGTAACCGGATGCAACTACTCGTCCGCCCCTCCAGCGGCGGCGGCGTCGAAACCTACGGCTTCAGCCTGCTGGGGTTCAAGGTCCGCACCCTGAACCCCGGCGAACGGCTGGAGGAAGATACTGCCGGCCGCGAGTTGGGCTTTGTGCTGCTCGGCGGCAAGTGCTCGGTGGAATCCTCGCGCGGCACCTGGAGCGACGTAGGGCAGCGAAGCAACGTCTTCGGAGGACTGCCCTACGCGCTCTACCTGCCGATCCATACGAGTTTTGCCGTCACCACGGCAACGGGCTGCGAAATCGCATTCTGCTACTGCCACGCCGAGGAGTCCTATCCACCGCGGCTGGTGAGGCCCGAAGACATCGAGGTCGAAATCCGCGGGGCCGGCAACGCCACCCGGCAGATCAACAAAATCTTCAAGCCGGAGTTCCCCGCCCATCGCCTGCTGGTGGTGGAGGTCTACACTCCCAGCGGCAACTGGTCCAGCTATCCGCCGCACAAGCATGACGTCCACAACCCGCCGGGGGAAGTGAAACTCGAGGAGTATTACTATTACAAGATCAATCGCCCGGAGGGCTACGCCATTCAGAAGGTGTACACGCGCGATCGCCGTCTGGATGAGACCCTGACCGTGCGCGATGGCGAGATGGTGCTCATCCCCGAGGGCTATCATCCCGTGGTCGCCGCGCACGGATACAACGTTTACTACCTGAACACCCTGGGAGGATCGGCGCGCTCCATGGCTGCGTCCGACGATCCCGACTACGAGTGGGTTCGTAGCGCCTGGCGCGAACCGGATCCCCGGCTGCCCCTGGTCACGATAGAATCTTAGAACCGAGGGCGGGGTGCGGATGCGAACACGTCGGTTGACCATGGCGCAGGCCCTGGTCGGCTTTCTGAAAAATCAGTACGTCGAGCGCGACGGCGAGGAGAACCGGTTCTTCGCTGGCGCGTGGGGCATCTTCGGCCACGGCATCATCGCCGGCCTGGGCCAGGCGCTCCAGCAGAATCCGGATTTCCCGTACTATCTGTGCCGCAACGAGCAGGGCGCGGTCCACATCGCCACCGCATTCGCCAAGGCGCGCAACCGGAAGGCGGCGTTCGCCTGCACCTCCTCCATCGGCCCCGGCGCCACGAATATGATTACCGGCGCGGCCACCGCCACGGTGAATCGCCTCCCGGTGCTGCTGCTGCCGGGGGACATCTTCGCGCGCCGTAACGTGGCCCCCGTGCTGCAACAGCTCGAATCGGAACACACGCAGGATATATCCGTAAACGACGCCTTCCGGCCGGTGTCGCGCTATTGGGACCGCATCTACCGGCCGGACCAGTTGATCTGCGCGCTGCCCGAAGTCATGCGCGTGCTGACCTCGCCGGCACAAACGGGCGCGGCCACGCTCGCGCTTCCGCAGGATGTTCAGGCGGAAGCCTTCGATTACCCGGACGAGATGTTCGAGAAGCGCGTCTGGCACATCGCGCGCGCCGAGGCGGATCGGGCGATGCTGGCACGCGCGGCAGAATGGATTCGCGCGGCGCGGAGGCCGCTCATCGTCGCCGGCGGCGGAGTGCTCTTCAGCGAAGCGTCCGCGGCGCTGGCGCAATTCACGTTGCAAACCGGCATTCCCGCCGGGGAGACGCAGGCCGGCAAGGGATCGCTGCCGTTCGACCACGCGCAGAATCTCGGCGCCATCGGCGTCACCGGCACTCCCGGCGCGAACATCGCCGCTCGCGAGGCGGATCTGGTAATCGCCATCGGTACGCGCTTGGGCGATTTCACCACCGCTTCGAAGACGGCGTTTCAGAATCCCTCGGTCCGCTTCATCAACCTCAACGTCGCGGAAATCGACGCGTATAAGCATGCCGCGTTGCCGCTGGTTGCCGACGCGCGGACCGCGCTCGAACACCTCGCCACCGCGCTGGCTGCATATGGCGTGGAACAGCCTTACGCCAGCCGCGTGGCCGCGTGGAAAGACGCCTGGGAGACAGAGACGGATCGCATCTTCGACCTGCGCCACGGTCCGCCCATCAGCCAGGGCGAGGTGATCGGCGCCGTGAACCGGGCGGCGCGCGCCGAGGACGTGGTGGTGTCGGCAGCCGGCAGTCTGCCCGGCGATCTGCATAAGCTGTGGCGCGCGCGGCGGCCCAATTCGTACCACCTGGAATACGGCTACTCGTGCATGGGGTATGAGATCGCCGGCGGCCTGGGCGTGAAGATGGCCGACCCCGCGCGCGAGGTCTACGTGATGGTGGGAGACGGCTCGTTCCTGATGATGTCGTCCGAGATTGCGACCTCCATCCAGGAGGGTTACAAGCTCCATATTGTGCTGCTCGACAATCATGGCTACAGCAGCATCGGCGGCCTGTCGCAAGCGATCGGCTCCGGGGGGTTCGGCACCGATTATCGCTACCGCTCGGCGCGCGACGGGCAACTGAGCGGGGCACATCTTCCGGTGGACTTCGTGAAGCTGGCGGAAGGGCTGGGAGCGCGTGCGGTGCGCGCTACCACTCATGAAGACGTCCAACACGCGCTCGCAGACATGCATCACCACGACCGCACCAGCGTGGTGGTGGTGGAGGTCGACAAGGAGATGCGCGTTCCGGGCTACGAGTCCTGGTGGGACGTCCCGGTTTCCGAGGTCTCGGAAATCGAGAGCGTCCGCGAAGCACGCGCGCTATACGAAGAGGCGGTGAAAAAGGAGCGGCGCCACGAAATCGCGTCCCAGGGTTCGCCGGAACCGGTAGCGGCCATGCCTGAGATCCGGGATCGCGTCCGTTGACCGCCGCGCCCGCACCGCCGCCGCTGCTGCGCCTCGAAGGCATCTCCAAGAGCTTCGGCGGCGCGCCCGTGCTCAGCGGCGTCGCCTTCGAGGTGCGGACAGGCGAAGTGCATGCGCTGGTGGGGGAGAACGGCGCCGGCAAATCGACGCTCATGAATATCGTGAGCGGCGTGCTGCAACCCGATGCGGGAAGGATGGAGTGGGCCGGCGTGCCGGTCGCGCCGCACAATCCTCGGGCGGCGCAAGATCTGGGCATCAGTTTCGTCCACCAGGAGCTCGCCCTGGTCCCGCAGTTGAGCATCGCCGAGAACGTCTTTCTGGGCAGGCACCCTTCGCGCCGCATCGGATTGCCGCTGGTGAAATGGGGTGAACTGCGCGAGCGCGCAAAGGCCTTGCTGGCGGAGCTCGGCCACGACGTGGACCCGCGCACGCTGGTGGAGCAGTTGAGCATCGGCGAGCAGCAGTTGGTCGAGATCGCCCGCGCCCTGGCCTGCGTTTCGCGGCTGATCGTCATGGACGAACCCACGGCGCCGCTCTCCGAGCGCGAGACCGAGCGCCTGTTCGAAGTGATCGGCCGTTTGCGCAGCCGCGGCGTCAGCATCGTCTACATCACCCACCGGCTGAAGGAGGTCTACAGCCTCGCGGACCGCGTCACGGTGCTGCGCGACGGCCTGCGCATCGTCACCGCGCCGGTCTCCGAAATGCCGCACGACCTGCTGGTGCGTCACATGGTGGGCCGCGAGTTGAGCGAGGAAGCCGCCGGGCCGCACGATTCCGCCCGGCCGGAGGTCATGCTGCGCGTGGACGGCCTCGCGCGGGGACGCGACTTCCGCGATATCGGCTTCGCGGTTCGCCGCGGCGAAATCGTGGCGCTGGCCGGCCTGGTGGGCGCGGGCCGCAGCGAGGTGCTGGAGTCGCTGTTCGGCGTTTCGCCCGCCGGCGGCGGCCGTATCCACTTGGCCGGGCGTGAAGTGAAAATCCGCACGCCCGCGGATGCAATTCGCGCAGGCATGGCCCTGGTCCCGGACGACCGCAAGGCCAAGGGGCTCATGCTGGGCGCTTCCGTACGTACCAACATGGTGCTGGCATCGGAGCGCCGCTTTGTCATCCGCTGCCGCAACGAAGCCGCCGCCGCCGCCCGCATGATCGGCGAGTTGCGCGTGCGCACGCGCGGCGCGGAACGGCCGGCCGGCGAATTGAGCGGCGGCAATCAGCAGAAGGTGGTCCTCGCCAAGTGGCTGCTCGCCGATGCCCGCGTGTTTTTGCTGGACGAACCCACGCGCGGCGTGGACGTGGGAGCCAAGAGCGAAATCTACGCGCTCATTCGCGCGCTCGCCCGCCGCGGCGCGGCCATTCTGTTCGCCTCTTCGGAGCTGGACGAGGTCCTCCGCCTGGCGGATCGCATCCTGGTGATGCACCGCGGCCGCATCGCCGGGGAACTCACGCGCGCGGAGGCCACCGAGGAGGGGATTATGCGCCTGGCGACTGGGGGATCGGAATGAGTCTGCGCCGCCTGGGTCCGCTGCTCGGGCTCGCCATCCTGTGCCTGGCGCTGAGCCTGTCCTCCGAGCATTTTCTCACCGTCGACAACCTGCTGAACGTGTTCCGGCAATCGGCGGTGAACGCGCTGCTCGGGCTGGGGCAACTGGCGGTCATCATCACCGCCGGAATCGATCTCTCGGTGGGCTCGATTCTCGGCTTCTGCTGCGTTCTGGTGGCGCTCATGTTGAAGGCGGGCACGCCGCCGTGGCTCGCCATTCCGGCGGCGCTGGCGGCCGGCACGGCCCTGGGCATGGTCAACGGGCTGCTGCTCACCAGGCTGCGCCTGCCGCATCCCTTCATACCGACTCTGGGCATGATGAATGTCGCGCGCGGCCTGGCGCTGGTGATGTCCGGCGGATTTGCGATTTCGGAATTGCCGGGGCCGTTCCGCTTCTGGGGCGCCGGCGCCATCGCCTACGTCCCGGTTCCCATCCTGGTAGTCGTACTCTTTTGCGTGCTGTTCCACCTGTTTCTGACCCGCACCACGCCGGGCCGCGACATCTACGCCATCGGCGGCAATAAGCAGGCGGCGCTGCTCTCGGGCGTGCCGGTCAACCAGCGGCTGGATATGGTCTACGGTATGAGCGGCTTCATGTCCGCGGTGGCGGCCATCGTGCTCGCCGGCCGCATGAATTCCGGGTTTCCATTGGCCGGCATGGGCGCGGAGCTCGATTCCATAGCCGCGGTGATCATCGGCGGCGCCAGCTTTTTTGGCGGCGTCGGCGGCGTGGGCGGCACGCTGGTCGGCGCGCTCATCATCGGCGTGCTGCGCAACGGGCTCAACCTGCTCGATGTCTCGGCCTACTGGCAGACCGTGGTCATCGGCGCAGTCATCGTCATCGCGGTGTGGGTGGATGTCCTGCGCCAGCGGGCCGCGGCCAGGGGAGGAAGATAATGCCGATCCAAGTTGCCACCGCCCCGGTGAGCTGGGGAATCATGGAAATTGAGGGGTTCACCGGGCAGAAGAGCTATGGCGAGGTGCTCGATGAAATGGTGGAAGCCGGGTATGCGGGCACCGAACTGGGCCCTTACGGTTTCCTGCCCACCTCCCCGAGCGAGCTCAAACGCGAACTCGAAAAGCGGCGCCTCACCCTGCTCGGCGCATTTGTCCCGCTGCCGCTGGGGCACGCGGAGCGGCACGACGATGGTCTGCGATCGGCGATGGAAGTCGCGCGCCTGCTCGCCGCCGCCGGAGCGCCCTACCTGGTGCTGGCCGGCGAAATGGACCCGCGCCGCATGGCGATTGCCGGAAGTGCCGGAGGCGACGACGAATTCCGCGAGGAGCAGTGGGACGCCGCCGCGCGCCTGCTCGCCGACATTGCCGGCGAGGCGCGCGAGATGGGACTGCGCAGCGTCCTCCACCACCACGCCGGCACGTTCGTCGAGACGCCGCGCGAGGTGGCGCACCTTCTCGAGATCGCCGATCCGCGCCTGCTGGGCGTTTGCCTGGATACGGGCCACTATGTATACGGCGGCGGCGATCCAGTTGCGTTTGCGCGCACACACTCGAGCCGTATCTGGCACCTCCATCTGAAGGACGTTCAGCCCGCCGTGCTGGCCGAGGTGCGGCGCACCAAGGTCCCCTATCTGGATGCGATCCGCCACGGTGTCTTCTGCGAGCTCGGTGCCGGCTGTGTCGATTTCCCGGCCGTGATCGGAGCGCTGCGAGAAGCCGGTTTCGACGGATGGGCCGTCTTCGAACAGGATGTGGACCCGGCCCTGCCGGGCGTCAGCCCGAAGGAGAGCGCCGCGCGAAGCCGCGCCTACCTGCGCCGGGCAGTGGAATTGTAGCTACTGCAGAACTGCTCAGTATGAGCCTGGAGCGTGCCCGTCAACTCGTGAAGGATGAACCGGGGGTGCTGCGATTCGCGCCGAAGGTCCGTGAAAGATCGGCACGCCGGATGATGTATCGCTTACCGGAATCCGTACTGCAATGGATCTTGCGAAGAAGCGCCAATCCGGCGAACGTATGCACATGAGGCTTGTGAACCCCGTACAGGCGTTTTTACCGGAACTGCCGTTTTGATGGCCAAGCGTTGACAATCAGGGCATCGTAGAAGACAAATTGGTACAGAGCCCACGATTTCTTACTGAAAACAGCGCGACCGTAAGAGAACACCTTTGGATAGGCCGTGTGTTGGTACGCGTATCGAGTCACCTGTACCGTTCTCCGTAGCGGCTCCCAACCATCCGGTTGCGCGCTCAAGGTCTGGAGCGACGGACAAAACACGTGCCAGTAACGTATTTTCCCGCCGAAGTCATGATAGTGAATGGCCTGAGCGATGGCGGTCATTACGCGTCCGAAGCGGCGCAAGTCTACGTCAAAGGCTCCTGTCTCCTCGCCGTCGAACCGAATTTCCCTCAGATTGTCGAATGTGGTCCCTGCTATCGCGGGCCGTCGTTCTATCGAGCGCATCATGGATGAAAACGCCGGTCCGCTATGGGGGCTCAGCGGATCAGCAGCGCAACATATCACGTTCCTGACGTACTCTACATCCTTGGCGTTCGCGTTATTGTGGAGCGGGCATGATGGCACGGTTATCAGACCGGAGCGCATCTCGGCTGGAAACAGGCAAACTGGTGGCGCGTGCTCCCTGGTAACTGCCAGCCGATCACAGCTGTAACAGACTCTCGGGTTCCGTCCCGGCGCGGGCTTCATCGTTCCTTTATACTGATCTTCTACAGTTGGCGCCGGACAGTTGCCGCAACTTGTTGATTCCAAATGAGGCGGCGCGCTCCCGCGCCAAATCCTAACGAGGCTCCGCCTCAGACCGACGAGGTATATTTCCGCCGGGTCTGAAGATCGGGCATAATCCGGTAGATGGCTCCGGTCGACAGTGGAGAACTGCAAGCAGTTCTCGCCAATGATTTAGGCCGCCGAAGCGGCAGTCGATCCCGAGCGATCGGAGTCGTGCCGGAGCCAAAATGAGCGTATCACGATCAGTCG
>JAIQEX010000052.1 GCA_020073615.1 Terriglobia bacterium | reverse complement strand
AATCCAGGCCGGCCAACAGCGACACCGTACCCAGTCGCACATACTCGTAATCCCGGAGGTGACTGGGATGCGTGCCCACCACCGGTGGCCGATTGGGCGTCGTCGTGGCTAAGGCCTGAATGCCGGGCTTCTCGTCATACAAGATCGTCACCATGCCCAGTCCACCTCCCGCCAGAAGGAATCCGACCTGCAAAGATACCTCAAGGACAATCCTCATGAAAGTCCGGAACGAACGGTGGCCCAACACCTTCTAACAGTCTCCAGGACGTTCGTTCAGGCCCAACAAAGAAGTGTCGACGCGGACTACAACGTGGGCATAAAGGTCACCCAGATCGAATCCGTGACGGAAGCGTTTCCGAGCTGGAGCATCATCCGAGACGAGCGGTGGCGCAGGCTTATCTGCTTTCCATGCTGGGCAACAAGGCCCGGAATAAGCAGCAGCCGCCAGTCACGTTAGCCTCATCCTCCGGGAAGGTCGTCTCGCTCCATGCCTTCGGACCGTTACTGCTCAGCGGCAGACAATCTCGCTGCGTGGGGCATCGCGGTTCGTGCCGGCGTTCGACCCTAATCGCTATGGCTGGAGCGTCAGGGTGGCTTTTCCCTCGGGACCGGCGTAAATCAGCTCGATCGAATGGATGCTCTGGGTCTTGCCCCGGAACTGGAAGAAAATCAGTCCTGCCTGGGGCAGGGTGCGGTCGCCTTCCGGAAGCGCGGCCTTTTGCACGCGCTGTGCCACCGCGCGCCGTACCCCTATCGGGATCTGGACCGGTGCCGGCGGCGCGCTGGAGTCGCCCTGCTGAGCCCTTCCGCCGCTACCCACTCTGGTTTTCGACTTCGATTCGGCCGGCGCAGGCGGCTCCCACTCCGGATCTTTGACGGACCCGGCCACCAACCCGTATGGCTGGCTGGGCAAGGGCGCCTTCTTCCCGTTGATGCGGAGCGAAAAGTCGTCGGAAGATAGCTTGACGCGCGCGCCCGGCGGGCCGAACAACGCGGTTTCGATCACCACATAGTCTTCCGTATTGAGGGTCCCTTGGGGGGTGGGGACCGAGTGTCCCTTGAACTCGGCAGCAACCGTCACCGTGCCGGCCTGACCCTGGGCCTGATAATCGGCGGGAGCCACTCTCGGCGGCAGGCCCTTCGCCTCACTTTGCGCGTCCTTGCCTGGAGCGTCTTGCCCTTGTACACACAGGCCGATGGCGGCGATCAACACACTGATTCTCAACGCAAAGAAAAGTCGCATTCCAGCTAAGACGCTAGCATAGTCGAGGGTCTGGTTGGCGGCCGTTCCATGCTTCTGCCGCTATTCGCTGCGCAGGCACGCCCAACAACCCAACCGCACACCATGTAGTCTGTTTTTCCACCACTCGAACACAGGTTCTTCACAGTGGAAGGGCGGTAACCATCGGAATCGTTGTGAAAGATTATAGCCTCCGCGCGGAAAGAAGCGGCCTTTCTCAGCTACGCCGCTGGTACAATGAAGCTTTCACCCTACCAACAGGAGTCATCCCCCATGGACGATAAAGAGCGCGCCCGCGCGTTAGAGAATGCCCTGAGCCAGATTGAGAAACAGTTTGGCAAGGGCTCGATTCTGCGCCTCGGGTCGAAGGATGCCATCGTGCCGGTCTCGGTCATCTCCACCGGGTCGATTTCGGTCGATGCCGCGCTGGGCGTCGGCGGCTTGCCGCGCGGCCGCGTGACCGAGATCTTCGGACCGGAATCGTCCGGCAAAACCACCATCGCTCTGCAGGTGATCGCCGAGGCGCAGAGGGCGGGAGGCATCGCCGCCTTCATCGATGTGGAACATGCCCTCGACCCCGTCTACGCCCGGAAACTCGGGGTGGACGTGGACAATCTGCTGGTTTCGCAACCCGACTACGGCGAGCAGGCGCTCGAGATCACCAACCACTTGACCGCTTCGGGACAAATTGACGTGCTGGTGGTGGATTCGGTGGCTGCGCTGGTCCCCAAGGCCGAACTGGAAGGGGAGATGGGCGACAGCCACATGGGCCTGCAGGCGCGGCTCATGTCGCAGGCGCTACGCAAGCTCACCGGCATCGTCTCCAAATCGCGCACCTGCCTGATCTTCATCAACCAGATCCGCGAAAAGATCGGGGTGATGTTCGGCAACCCGGAGACCACCACCGGCGGCCGCGCGCTGAAATTCTACTCCTCCGTGCGGCTGGACATCCGGCGCATCGCGGCCATCAAGGACGGCGACGCGGTGGTCGGCAACCGCACCAAGGTCAAGGTGGTGAAGAACAAGGTCGCCTCGCCCTTCCGCGAGGCCGAATTCGACATCATTTACGGCGAAGGGGTTTCCAAGGAAGGCGACCTGATCGATCTGGGAGTGGCGCAAGGCCTGATTGAAAAGAGCGGCTCGTGGTTCAGTTACAAGGGAGAGCGAATTGGCCAGGGGCGCGAAAATGCCCGCCAGTTCTTGAAGGACAATCCGGACATACGGCGGGCCGTCGATACGGAGCTGCGCAAGCTTCTGGGCCTGATCAAGGCGGAACCGGCGGCCGCGGCGGCCGAAGCCCCGGCTGCCGCTGCCAAGCCGGCGCCCGCCCGGAGGTAGACTGGCTACCGCGAATCGCAGGCGGCGCCGGCTGCCTGACCCATGAACGAACAAGACCGCCAGCGCGCCATTCACTCGCGCCTCGCCCGCATGGAGCAGCGCGCGCCGGGCGTTCTCATCCCAACCGGCTTTGCCGCGCTCGATCGCGCTCTCGGGGTGGGCGGGTTGCCGCGGGGCGCCATCGTGGAACTTTTCGGCCCGGCCGGCTGCGGCAAGACCACCCTTGCCCTCCAGATGGCCGCTCATCTCCAGCAGGAGGGCGGCACCGCGGCCTGGATCGATGCGGAACACGCTTTCGACGCGGCGTATGCCGTCCAGCTCGGGGTGGCCATCGAGCGCTTGCCCGTCGCCCAGCCCGAATCGGCGGAGGAGGCGCTCACTATCGCCGAGCGCCTGGCCGTCTCCGGAGCCGTGGACCTGCTGATCGTCGATTCCGCCGCAGCGCTCGTTCCCCAACTGGAACTGGACGCCGGAATGGGTGCGAGCGGCCCCGGCTTACCCAGCCGCGTGCTGGCGTCCGGCCTCCGCCGCTTGTCGCTGGTGGTCCGCAAGTCCGGAGCCGCAGTGCTCTTTCTCAACCAGATGCGCATGCGCGCGGGTCCATCCGGAGGCGAAGCCGAGACCACCTCCGGCGGGCCCGCGCTCAAACTCCACGCCGCTGTACGCATCGCGCTCGGACGCGCCGGCGCCCGCGAGGTGCGTTTTCGAATCTTGAAAAATAGAGTTGCAACAGCCTTCAGCGAGGGCGTCCTGTCGTGGAATGAGATCTCGGGGTTCGCGGAAACCCTGTAAAACGGCCCTTTCAGCACACCACGCGCAAAAAAACCACGAAAAATCGGGCTTTTTTGCGCATTTCTCTTTACATCACCGTCTCGTTCCCTTATGATTGATATCGATTCAGACGCACGTTCGGGAGAACGCTGCATTCAACCTTGTTCGATGGTGGATGTGGCGCGAGGCGCGGGCCCGCTCCACAGCAGATGGAAATCAACCAACGGGAGAATCATAAGGAGAGATATGGCGAATCAGAGAATGACCCAGACGCAACTGGTCAGATCCCTGGCGGAAAGCTGCGAAGTCAACAACAAAACTGCGCGCGCGTTTCTGGAAGGCCTTTCCAGCATGGCGATCGCGGAAGTGAAAAAGAACGGCGTATTCGTGCTGCCCGGCATCGGGCGCCTGGTACGCGTGGACCGCAAAGCCCGCATGGGGCGCAACCCGGCGACCGGCGAGTCGATCAAGATCCCGGCCAAGAAGGTAGTCAAGTTCCGCGTGGCCAAGGCCGCCAAGGACTCGATCGTTCCACCGAAGAAGAAGTAGCCAGGGCGGGAAAAATCGAAACCCCGCGCAGCCCGTTTGGGCCCGCGGGGTTTTTTCTGTTCCGGATCTCTTGAGCCGAGATGGACCCAGCCCGGCTTGCGGGCTGCGCCTCGAAGCGTGTGACTACTTCTTTTCTTCGACCTTCTCTTCCTTCTTCTCTTCTTCGTCACTCTTCAAGGCGTGCTTGAAGTTGCGAATTCCTTCGCCCAGTCCTTTCCCCAGTTCTCCGACCTTCCGGCCGCCGAACAAAAGTATGGCAACGGCGCAGATCAGCAGAACTTCGGGTCCGCCCAGGCCTAGCGGACCGGCAGTTTGAATGGCAGTCGGATCCATACGGTCTCCTTCTCGTACGGGTCTATTGTAGCGGATTTTACATCTCGTTCGCCAACTTTACGGGTCCGGAGGGTCCGGAGGAACGGCCGATGCACGCGATACGGCCTCACTTCATCGCCGGAATGATCCAGGGCGTCACGTAAACCTCCAGAAACACGACCACACCCACCAGGCAGGCGAGCGCGATGCTGTGCCAGAAGACATAACGCAGGATGGTCCCTTCGCCGCCCTGCTGCCCGGTGGCCACGCCCGCCACCACGATGCTTTGCGCATCGATCATCTTGCCCATAACGCCGCCCGCGCTGTTGGCGGCGGCGGCAAGAATCGGCGAAATGCCCAACTGCCGCGCCGTGATCTGCTGCAGGCCGCCGAACAGCACGTTCGACGAGGTATCGCTGCCGGTGAGCGCCACGCCCAGCCAGCCCAGCAGCGGCGAGAAGAACGGAAACAGCACGCCGGTGGCGGCGAAGGCCAGGCCCATGGAGGCGTCCAGTCCGCCGTAGCGGGTGGAGAATCCCAGGGCCATCATGGCCGCGATGGTGAGCAGCGACCAGCGCACGCGCTTCAATGTCCCCCAGAAGATCCGGCCAAGTTCGCCCGCCGAGAAGCCCAGCAGCAGGCCGCTGAGGATACCCGTAAGCAGCAGGCTGGTTCCGGTGGCCGACAGCCAGTTGAGAGCGAACACGGCCGGTTCGGGCGTGGGCTTGGGCACCACCGGGGGGACGCGAAGGACCGCGCGGTGCAGCACCGGCACGTTGAACGTGACTTGCGAGATACCGCTCAGGAAGTTGGGGTGTCCCGCCGCGCCGCCGTTCAGAACGGTCTTGACCTGCGGAATGCCCCAGGAGAACACCAGCACGCAAAGCAGGATCCACGGCATCCACGCCCGCAGGGCGTGCCCGCCGGAGTGGACCGGGCGGGCGGCCGCCTCGGCGCTGCGCTCCTCATCGCTTTCGTGCTCGAAGCTCCAGGTGGTGGAAGGCTGCCAGAATTGCAGGAGCAGCACCAGCGAAGCCATCGAGACAATGGCCCCGGCGATATCCACCACCCATGGGCCATGCAGGTTGCTGACCAGATACTGGGTGACAGCGAAGGTGACGCCCGCCGTCAGGCACGCCGGCCAGACCTCGATCATGCTCTTGCGCCCGGCCATGGCCCATACCAGCCAGAACGGCACCAGCACGCTGAACACGGGTAGGATGCGGCCCACCATGCCGCTGAGCAGGTCGAGCGGCAGGCCGGTCACGGCGGCCAGCGCGATGATCGGAGTCCCCAGTGCGCCGTAGGCCACCGGCGCGGTGTTGCCGATCAGCGCCATGCCGGCGGCCTGGAGGGGCCGGAATCCCAGCGCGATCAGCATGGCCGCGGAAATCGCCACCGGCGTGCCAAAGCCCGCCGCGCCCTCGATGAACGCCCCGAAGCTGAAGGCGATCAGCAGCGCCTGCAGGCGGCGGTCGCTGGCCAGGTGCGCCACGGTGTGTTTCACCACCTCAAAGGTACCGCTCTTGACGGTGACGTCGAAGACGAAAATGGCACACAGCACGATCCAGCCGATCGGGAACAGACCATACGCGGCCCCGTTCAAGGCGGCCCACCCGGCCAATTCCGGCGGCATCCCAAAGATGGCCATGGCCACTCCGACCGACGTGGCCAGCCCCGCCAGCGCCGCCCAGTGCGCGCGCACATGGCCGAAGGCAAGCAGCCCCAGCAGTACCACAACGGGCAACGCGGCGACCAGCGCCGACAAGGCGATGCTGCCGGCCACCGGCGAGTAAACCTGGCTCCAAGTCATGTCTCAGCCTCCGCAAACGGAGCAAACGCAAAGTACTGAGATCATACAACGCGCTGCCCTGCAAAGGATACCGGGTGTCTCGCCGGAAATGGCATTCGCCAAAACTTTTAACAACGCGGTTGGGCTGGGAATTCGGCGCGCGGCTAAATCCGGCTGTCGCACATCCTGCAGTTGCGGGGTAGCACGCCGATGCCGGTCAGTTCCAGCTCCGGCGCGAGATAGTCCGCACGGACCGGCTCGGCGCGCATCAGGTCGGTGGTCAGGTACTTCTTGTTGTCGTCGGCGAAAACGGTCACCACCACGGCCTCGCCGCCAAGCTCTTCCTGCACCCGCGCGGCGGCCAGGAAGTTGCAGCCCGACGAGATCCCCACGCCGAGACCGAGCCGGCAGGCCAGCTTCTGCGACATCAGGATGGAATCGCCGTCGCTCACGGCCACCACCGGGTCCACCTGGGAAAGGTCGACGATGGCGGGGATGAATTCGTCGGAAATGCCCTGAATGCGGTGGTGCCCCACCTTGTGGCCGGTGGAAAGCGTGGGCGATTCCGCCGGCTCGACGGGGTGGATGCGGATGGCCTGGCCGACGCTCCTCAGGAAACGGCCCACGCCCATCACCGTGCCTCCCGTGCCCACGCCGGCCACGAACGCCCGCGGCGCCAGGCCGGCCTCTTCCAGTTGCGCGAGAATTTCGGGGCCCGTGGTGGCGGCGTGCGCCTCCACGTTGCCTTGGTTGGAGAACTGGCGCGGCAGAAAGATGTCCGGCTCGCGGGCCGCCAACCCCTCAGCCATGCGGATGCACCCGAGGAATCCGCCCTGCTCGCGGCTGACGGGTACGATCTCGGCGCCGTAGCTCGCGATCAGTTGCTTGCGCTCCGCGCTCATCCAATCGGGCATGAAAATGGTGACGCGGTGCCCCAGAACGCGGCCCAGTGCCGCGAAGGAGATGCCCGTGTTGCCGCTGGTCGCCTCCACAATGCGGCCGCCCGGCTGGAGCTGCCCGCTTTGGTACGCACGGCGCAGGATGTAGAGCGCCATGCGGTCTTTAATGCTGCCGGTGAGATTCAGGTGCTCGCATTTCGCGTGGATCGTGCGGTTGCGACCCCGCCAGCGAAATCCGATGGCCAGCAGCGGCGTGTTGCCGATGGTTCGGCCTAGCGCGTCGAGCTCCTGCGGAACGGAAACCAGCGTAGCAGCGGGCATAGCTCTCCCAATTCAGATTATACACTCTGAAATTGGCGGCGCTGTATACTCAACCAGGACCATCCGTGCACTACCTTCTCTTCTACGATGTGGTGGACGATTTTGCCGCCCGGCGCGCCCCCTATCGCCGCGAACACCTGGCCCACGTCGCCGAGGCGCTGGAGCGCGGGGAAATCGCGCTCGCCGGAGCGCTGGCCGATCCCACAGACGGCGCGGTCATCGTGTTCCGCGGGCCGTCCCCGGAGCCCGCCGAGACGTTCGCCAAATCCGATCCCTATGTGGCGAATGGGCTGGTGACTGCCTGGCGCGTCCGCAAGTGGGCCACGGTGGCCGGCGATGGCGCCATCATGCCTTCACTCTAAGCCCGCATGCAACAGGCCCGCGCCGCTTTTCTTTATCCCAACTTCCGCTACTTCCTGACCGCCCGTTTTCTCATTACCGGGTCTACGGAGATGCAGGCCACCGCGGTCGCCTGGCAGGTGTACGCGCTGACGCACCGCCCGCTCGATCTCGGCCTGGTGGGCCTGGCGCAATTCCTTCCCGGCATTTTCCTGTTCCTGCTGGCCGGCCATATCGCCGACCGCGTCGCGCGGCAGCGCATCCTCCAGATCTGCGCCGGCGGCTTCTGCCTGTGCTCTCTGCTGCTGCTGTCGCTGACCGTCCACGGCCTCCGCACCGTGTGGCCCATCTATGCCGCGCTGCTGTTGAATGGCGCCGTGCGCGCTTTCAATATGCCCACCGGCCAGGCGTTCCTCCCCCTGCTGGTGGCGGAGGAACATTTTCCCAATGCCGTGGCGTGGACTGCTTCCGTCCTCCAGGCCGCCATGGTTCTGGGACCGGTTGCCGGAGGCTTGTTTTATGGCGCAGCCGCCAGCCCGGTGCCGGTCTATGCCTGCGCGGCGATGTGCTCCCTCACGGGCCTGGCCCTGATATCGAAAATTCGCGTGCGCGCTGCCGGGCGGCCGCGGCCGCTGGCGTCGCTCGGCGCCGTGCTGGAAGGCCTGCGGTACATCGGGCGCGAAAAACTGATCCTGGGTGCGATTTCGCTCGACCTCTTCGCCGTCCTGCTGGGCGGCGCCGTGGCCCTGTTGCCGGTGTACGCGCGCGAGATCCTGAACGTCGGCCCCAAGGGACTCGGCATCCTGCGGGGCGCGCCCAGCGTGGGCGCGGTGGCCATGGCCGTCGTGGTGGCTCATTGGCCGCTCCGCCGCCGCGCCGGCGCGACCATGCTCGCCTGCGTCTTCGGCTTCGGCTGCTTCACCATCGTTTTCGGCCTTTCCCGCAGCCTGCCGCTTTCGCTCGCCGCCCTGGTGCTGTTGGGCGCCTGCGATATGGTGAGCATCATCATCCGCCACACCGTGATCCAGCTCGGCACGCCCGACGAAATGCGCGGCCGCGTGAGCGCCGTCAACATGGTGTTCATCGGCGCCTCCAACGAGGTGGGCCAGTTCGAATCGGGCGTCACGGCACAATGGTTCGGAACGGTGCCCGCCGTGGTCCTGGGCGGTGCGGGCGCCATCGCCATCGTGGCCGCCTGGGCGTGGCTGTTTCCCGAGCTGCGGCGGGTGAACGAACTGCCCGGGAGCGGGTGAATCGCCGTCAGCGGCTGCGGCGATGCCATTCGCCGCCGCCCAGCCCGCCTACGTCGATCACCACCGCGACGATCAGGATCAGCAGGTTGGCGCCCTCCAGCGGACGGTGCGAATTCAGCATCCAGGCATACACGATGGTGGTGAGCGGCACGAAGAGGAACCCCAGCACCAGCACCAGCAGCCCGTGATACGCACGCTGCAGATAATCGGAAAGCAGAAACATCAGCACGAGCACCACTCGGGGGAAGGCCAGGACCAACAAAACCAGCAGGCAGGGCATCGTTCGCATTGTCGCAGAATTGGGGCACGCCGGCTGTGAGCGCCTTTACAACTCGCTTGCGCCAGTTGTCCGGCCGCCCGTAGAATCAAATGTCCGCATGCCCGCCCCCACACGAACGGTTTTGATCGTCGACGACGACCCGCAGATCCTCAAGCTGGTGGAGAAAATGCTCCGGCCCCGCAACATCCATGTCCTGGTGGCGCCCAAACCCTCCGAGGCGCTCCTCATCTGCGAGAGCCAGCCCGTGCATCTGTTGATCTCCGATGTGGCCATGCCCGAAATGGACGGCAACAAGCTGGCCGAGCGCGTGCTGAAACTGCAGCCGGACGTGCAGGTGCTGCTGATCTCGGGACACTACAAGGAGCCGCCGGCGCTGGCCCGCTCCGCCCGCGTGCGGTTCTTGAAGAAGCCGTTCTTCCCCTCCGACCTGCTCAAGAACCTGCGGGAGCTCCTGCCAGAGTCGTAAAGCTTGTGGTGCCGGCGGCGGGAATCGGATGGGTGGGACGCGCTGTCGGGCGGCGGCGATGTCCGGCGGAACGTGCGCCCCATCTTCTCTGGCCGGCATGGCCGCCCATCGTGCCGCTCGCGCGTCAAACGGTGCGCCGGAATTCCGACACGGTTCCCAGGCGTTGTGCCGCCTACGCGATGTTGGACACTGATGAATCAGCGGGCCGACTGGATCATGCCAGAGATGCACAACGGATCAGTTCCAGCGGACCGAGGTTGGGAAACCGTCCCGGTGAGCGTTCAATGGCACTCCGGATGGACTCGAAGTCGGCGGCGTTGTTGTGGATCAGGGGCATGCTCGCGACGAGCGCCGTCGCGGCGATCATCTCGTCGAACCGCCAGCGGACCAAACGCTCCTGCCGGGATTCCGCGAGCCGGTGGGACCGGCGCGGGGGCGTTGGTGGATCCGGGACGAGCGACATGATTTCACCAGCCACCACGGCTACTGCTCCATCGAGCGGCCATATCCGCCCGAGCGCTCTGAGGTAGGCGACCCGCGCCGCTTCGATGCGTTCCCTCCTGCCGTCGCCGGCACGACGCCACAACAGACTGTAGCCACGCACCCGCTCCATCACGGTGACGGCGGAAATGTGTCTTTCGTGGTGGGACAGGTACGCGCGCATCCAGTCGCGCACCTCGGAAGAACCGGCGCGCCCCAACCAGCTCTCGGCGCTGGTGTCAAACAGAAAGGGACCGGAAGCGGGATCGACCATCGCCTAACGGCCGGATGCCGGTTCAAGAATGACGCCGTCAAGGATCGACATCTCCTCGGCCGAGAAGCCGGAAAATGCTTTCCTGTAGGCTGCCAGTACCTCGTCGCTCCGCTCCGCCGCCGTCTGCCGGCGCAAGCCTTCGGAAAGAGCCTCCGCGACCACGGTGCTCAGATTGACGTTTCTTGCGCGCGCGATCCGTTGCGCCCGCGAGAGAGAATCCGCCGGCAACGTCAGCGTCGTCCGGCGCTTCTTTAGCGGCGATGGATGTGGCCTCCGGGTCATGATACATTCTAACATCGAGAACTGCATCAAAGCGCATCAAGCCGCCTCGGCCGCTCCGGGCCCGGCGAAAGCTCGCTGGATCACCGCGCCACGCGGATGAGCCCCGCCATTCCGGCCACGAAACCGGCCAGCAGCAGCCATGACATCCGATTGCCGAAATTGATGGTATAGCCGAAACCGATGCGCTTCTGCACGAAGATGGCCGGGTCTTGCGGGTTGCAGTAGATGCTGCCCAGGTACCAGTATTGGTCGAGGGTGGCTTCGACGGGCTGCGCCGGGTCGGTTACGATTTTGTAGCCCCACGCGATCACGGCGGCGGCGAACAGCAGCGTCACCGCGATGAAGGCCGCGAGCGGAATCTTCACTGCCGGCACGAGCCCGACGCCGGTAAAGATGAGGCCGAGAAAATAGACGGAGGCCACGAGAATTTTGAGGACGGCGATGCGCTGCGGCGTCCGGCGCGAGCCGTAAAAGATGGCCAACCCGAGGAGGAGCAGGACCAGCATCATGCCGGCGCCGAACTCCAGCGGTCCGTAGACCGCGGCCGGCGTCTTATCGGCCCAGCGGTTGGGCTCGCCCGCGGCGCCCCAATGGACCGGGAAGCGCGCTGGTATTTCGCTCCAATGGGCGCGCAGGTACGCGGCGGCGGCCAGGGGCAGCGCCAGGGGGACGAGGGCCAGCGCGATCCAGCGCGGCAGGTGGCCGCTTTCCGGGGCAAGATCCGCCTCGCGAACTCCGGGTGGCGGCGCGGCGTAACCGCGGAGCAGGCTTCGTTCGCGCAGAAAGGTCGCCATTCCGGCAATTGCGGGCAGCAACATGGCCAGAACCACCGCCAGATCGGGCCAGCTTTGGGCCACCCCCACGACGACTACGGCGGAACCCGCGATGGCGCGCACCACCCACCAGTGATAGCGGCGCAGGGCGGCCCGGCCGGGCTCGCTCGCGCGGAAGCCCGCCGGCACGGTGACGGCGAAGAGATACCGCGGCGACGAGAAATGCGGCATCAGGAGCATGAGAGCTCCCGTGAAGGCTACGGCGAGCAACGAAAGGAACATGGCGCTGTTCATGACTTGAGACTCTCGGTGAGGGAACGCAACTCGGCCGCAATGCGGGCCGGGGGCACGCCCTCCGCACGCATCTGCGCTACCAGGCTGCGCAGCCGGGTGCGAAACTCCTGCAGCCGCTCGGGCGCGGCGGCGGGCAACCCGCGGGCAATCACCGTGGCGCCGCGGCCATGGCGCAGGTCCAGCCAGCCCTCCGCGGCAAGCTCGCGGTAGGCCTCTCCCACGGTGTTGAAGTGGACGCCCAGATCCATGGCCAGCCGCCGCACGGAAGGCAGCTCGCTGCCCGGCGGCAGGGCGCCTTCCACCAGCAGCACGCGCACCGCGTCCACGATCTGGCGATACGCCGGTACCGCCGAGTTCAGGTCGATGCGGATTTTGGCCGGCGGCGGCATGGCGACTGTTGACTGTACACGTACACTGTACACTAAGCCCGCTTGGGTGTCAAGCGCTTCTTCGCCTGCACTTTTTGCTTCCCGCAGCGTCATCCTTTCAGAAGCCATGCGGAAACTGTTGTTGTTGGCGCTGGCCACCGGCGCGCTGCACGCGGCGTTGATCCGCGGGACGGTGGTGGAGAATCAGACGGGGCGGCCGCTGGCGCGCGCTCTGGTCGTGGTGCGGCCGGTTACAGGCACCGCCGCCGAGGAATTATCGGCACGAACCAATGTGTACGGCGCCTTCGAGTTTCCGCCGGTGGCGGGCGGCGCGTACCTGCTCACCGCCTCGCGGCGCGCCTTCGCGCCCATACAGTACGGGCAGAAGCGCTGGAATTCGGCGGGCGTGCCCGTCCTGCTGGAGGATTCGGCGGCCACGTACCTGACCATTCGCCTGCCGCGCTACGGCGCCGTGGCGGGCACCGTCGTCGACGAAAACGAGGTCGGGCTGCCGGAGCATGACGTGGTGGTCTATACGAATACCCGGCCGCCCAAACTCATGGCGCGCGGCAAGACCGACGACCGCGGCATGTACCGCATCTCCGGGCTCGATCCGGGCTCGTACCTGGTCCGCACCACCGCCAAACTGTACGACGACGGCGGCTATCTGCCCACGTTTGGCAAAGAGACCGCCACCGTTGACCAGGCATACGCCGTGGAGGTGACGCTCGACGAACAGGTCGAAAAGGCGGACATACGGCCCTTGCCCGGCCGTCTCTTCACCGTCGCCGGACAGGTGATCAGCCCCGGTCAAACGCCGTTCACGGTCACCATGGTTTCCGACACGGGATCGGTGAGCACGACTTCGGACGCCCGGGGGAATTTCCAGCTTCCGCCCGCGGCGCCCGGCCAGTACGAGTTTTACGCGCAAACCGCTGGCGTGGACTACCGCACGGGCAAGCCGCTGGCCGGCTTTCAGCCGGTTGCGCTCGACCGCGACCGCAGCGACATCAGTTTCGCGGCGAATTTCCTGCCGGAGGTGTTGCTCTCTTTCGAGGAAGGGCAGAACGGCGCCATCGACACCAAAGGGATGCAGGTTATGGCGCGGCGCAAAGATCTTTCCGGTGAAGGAATTCCCGAAGTGCTCCGCCCGGCAACAAACGGCCGCGTATCCCTTCTGCCTGGCCGCTGGGAGCTGATGCTGGCGGCCACCCCGCAATATTACGTCGGCGGATTTGCGGGGCCGGGGCCGGCCAGCCTCGAAAGGGGGCGTGCCGACGGGTGGAACGAAATCGTTTCGGCTGGGAGGTTTTCTCAGGTCAAGTTCGTGCTGTCTTCCAGCCCCGGCGCGGTGCACGGAATGGTCAAGGGATCGGGCAGCGATGTCGTCGCCGGCGCGCCTGTGTTTCTGGAATCCTACGACCTGGAAAAGCAGCGCCGTCTCACAGACCTGCGCGTGACCCGCACGGACATGCAGGGCCGCTACCAGTTCGCCGGACTCGCGCCGGGCACTTACCGCGTGCTCAGCTCGTTCGAATACCAGATGCCGGATTCGATGTCCATCTCGGGCGCCGCACCAAAGATCCTGATCGTGGAAGCGGGCCGCGACGCGGCGCAGGACCTGGATCTCTACGTCCTCCGGTAGCAGCTACAGACTGCGCAGGTGGAAGCCGCCATCCACGTGAATCACCTGGCCGGTGGAGTAATCGAGCAGTCCGTCGGCGATGGCGCGCACGGCTTTGGCGACGTCCGAGCCCTCGCCCATGCGCCGCTGCGGCAACAGGCCGTCCGCGATCTTTTGCTCGTAGGCCTTTTCCACTTTGGCGATCATGTCCGTGCGCACGATCCCCGGCTGGATCTCGAACACTTTGATGCCCGCGTCCGCCAGACGTACCGCGTACAGCGCCGCCGACATGCTGAGCCCGGCCTTGGAAATGCAATACTCCGGGCGGCTCACCGATGCCGTGAAAGCGGAGATCGAGGTCACGAAAACGATGCGCCCCGCGCCGCGCGCGGCCATCCACGCGGCCGCGAGCCGCGTGAGGAAATGCGGTCCCTTGAGGTTGACCGCCATCAGCTCGTCGAAGCTTTCCTCGGTGGCCTCGAGGAGATCGCGGCGCTCGCGCGGGCCCATGCCGGCGTTGTTCACCAGCAGGTCCAGCTCGGCGAATCGCTCGCGCGCGAAGGCCATCAACGCTTCGCGGTCATCGCGGCGGGAGACGTCGCACGGGAAAATCTCGCAGCCCGTTTCCTCGCGCAGGCGCTCGGCGGCATCGCGCCGGTCGCGGTAGGTTCCAATCACGTTGTGCGTGCGGGCGAGCTCGGCGGCGATGGCGCGCCCAATGCCGCGGCTGGCGCCGGTGACGATGCTATTTGGCCTGGGCAAGGGCGGCGTCGAGTCCCTTCGAAATTTCTTCGAACGTGAAGGTTTCGATGAAGGGCGTGCCGTTGACGAAAACCGTGGGAGTGTGGACCACGCCGCGCGCCACGCCGTCCTGGTAGTCCTTCTCCACCATCGCTTCGTACTTGGCGTCGCTCAGCGCGGCCAGCGCATCGGCGGGCGCAATGCCGTGGCTGCGCGCGAACCCGCCCAGGCGGTCGTTGAAGTTATCCGCGTTGGTTTCGGCGAGGGTCGCGAGAGCGTGGCGGCGATACTCCAGCCCGAGCTTCGCGTCGCGCTCCCCGAAGAAGCGGGCCGCGATGGCCGCACGCCGTGCGCAGGGATGCTTAGCCAGCGGGAAATCGCGGTGCACGAATTCCACCCGGTCCCCGTATTTCGGGAGGATCTGCCGGTCCATCATCACCCGGAAAATGGCGCAGTCGGAGCACTGCAAGTCCTCGTAGATCACGGCGCGTACCGCGCTGCCCGCGCGCCCTTCGGTGAGGCCCTGCGCCGCCAGCATGTGCGTTCCGGCAAACAGAAGAGCGATGGCCGCGCCTTTCATATGCGCACGGCGGTATCGAGCACGAAGGTCAAGCGCGTTTCCGAGGGAATCTTCACGCGCTGGCCCTTGGTGACCACCTCCGCGCCGGCGCCCGCCGCGCCCCCGGCTGCCGCGCCCACGGCCGCGCCCTTCCCGCCGCCGGCGATGGCGCCGATGATGGCGCCCACCGCGGCGGTTCCGCCGGCCACCTTGGCGGTCCGCTCGCCGCGCGAGGAGCTCTCACGGGTGACGCTCTGGGTATTGATATCCGCCATGCGGCCGCCCACCTTTACGGACACCAGGTCGAGCGTTAGTTCGGAGCGTCCGGTGAACTTCCCGGATTCCTTGGAATCCACCAGCTTGACCACCACGTCCGCGCCGCGCGGGATCACCGTTTCGCCGCCGATCATCACCGGCTCATCCAGGCTGGCCGCGAAGGTCTGGCCCACGCGATTGGTTTCCGAATCCACGCCTTCGATCATGCGCACCACCAGGTTGGTGCCCGCCGGCAATTCCACCTCGCCGCGAGTGGCCGCGGGCGGTGGAGCGTTGGCCGGGTCGGGACGAAACACGTTGCCGCTGTCGCTATTGTCCTGCCGGCGAAGGACCGGCCGCGCATCGTCGTCCGCGCTGTCGCGGTCCCGGCGTAGTGGCGGGCGCGCGCCGTCGTCCGCTCGGGCGGACGTGCTGCTGCCGAATTCGATACGGGCGACATCCGAAATATCCAGGGTCTGGATCTGGTCGCCGACCTCTACTCGGATCTGCCGCGGCGAGCCCCCCAGATACGTACCATTGATTACACGGCCGTTCTTCAACGTTACGGTATCCGCAAAACCGGCCGTTGCCAGTACGAAAACGATGCCCAAGTGTAACAGGCGCATAGGTCCCCCTTTGGATTTTTCCTTCCATATTGTACGACGCGCCGCGGCGCGAATTAGTTTACCGGGTGTTCACCGGTGGGGAGGGATGCCACAACCTGCTTTCCCCGCCGCAAGGCCTGCTGATACACCCGCTCGCGCTCCCCGCGCGTGTATGCCGCGTTGGCGCCATGATAGCGCTCGAGGCCTTTGCCCACCACGAAGGTGCCGGCGTATGCGATGGCGCCCTTGGGGATGAGCCCGCCGCCGAGCGGAATCTTGCCCACCAGCTCGCGGGCGATGGCGCGCCATCCGAACGCGCCGGCGGCGATGGCGGCCAGTTGACCCTTCTGCTGCGAGAACCCGACATCCTTCCCGCTGGCCGCGGCAATCAGGAAAGCCATGCGCACCTGGTTGGCGGTAAGGAATGTCGTGTCGGAAGCGAATTCGCCGAGGGCCCACGGCAGTTCCATGAGGCTCGGGATCACGTCGGGCAGCGCCGTGGCCACGGCGAAAAGCGCGTTCTCGCGCGCGATGGCATGGATGATCCGCTCCACCACCGGCCGCCGGAACGCCGGAAACTGGCGCGCCAGCGGCAGCGCGAAATCCTCGTTCCCGCCCAGAATCTCGGCGATGGTCCGCTCGGGCTCGTCCCGGCGAAAGGTATAAGCGCCCTCCGGGGGAGCGATGTTTTGCTGGAACAGGACGAGGTCCACCGAATTCGGGACATCCGGGTCGTCGGCGCGATGCACCCGATCGATCAGCGCGCGCTGCTGGTTGCGCGGCAAACCCCTGGGCACCAGGAAGTCTTCCATCTCGCCGTAACCCTTGCTGTCGGTTGCAACCAGGCCTATGCGCACGGGCTGCCCGGCGCGCTGGCGAACTGCATCGGGATTCAGCAGAGCGATAGCGGCGCGGGCCTGCTTCAGGAGTTTCAGCATAAAGCATCATTCTACCCCTGTCCAAACCCGTTCCTTGCGGTGCCGGTGAAGAATAACCCGGCTCAGTGGCGCCCTCCGCACCTGACAGAATGCGCCGCGCGTCTGCCAGGGCGTCGGGCTCATGAAATGAAACGCGGCGTGACGCAGGCGCAGGCCGCGGCCGACCTGTTGCGCGTCCACAAGGCGCAGATCGCAGCCGCCCACCGGGAGGTCAACGCCGATACCTTCCCCGTGCTCCAGCCGTTGCGCGACCGTTACCTGGGAGATGTCAAAGCGGTCACGCGCATCCTGCTGGGCGCCGTGGGCGTGGTGCAGCTGATCGCCTGCGTGAACATCGCGGGCCTGATGCTGGTGCGCGGCGAGGCGCGCGCGCGGGAGATCGCCATTCGCACGGCGGTTCGCCGCATTCTCGGTGGCGGCGACGGCGGCGGCGGCCCTGCTGTTCGGCCTGGCCCCGGCGCTGCACGCGGCCACCGTGGATACGCGCGGCGGCCTCCAGGAGACCGGGCGCAGCTCGCTGTCGCGCGGCAAACGCGGGGTCTTGAGCACGCTGGTGTGCGAGATCGCCCTCGCCCTGATGCTGCTGGTCAGCTCCGGGCTGCTGGTGCAGGCGTTCGGCAAGGTGCTGCACACCGACCCGGGCTTCCGGCCGGAGAATGTGATGACCTGGAGCCTGCGGCTGCCCGGGGCCAAGTACGCGTTTCTGAGCGCCGCCATCGCGCGTCTGCGCGCGCTGCCCGGTGTGACGGCGGCGTCGGCCGCGTGGCGCTGGTGTCCCTCGGGGTGGCCGTGGGCCTGGCTGCTTCATATGCCACCGCGCATTTGCTGAAAGACCCTGCTGTTCGGCGTGAGCACCCGCGACGCCATAACGTATGGCGCCGTGGCACTGGCCGTGGCGACGGTGGGAATGCTGGCCAACTACGTACCGGCGCGCCGCACGTCGCGCGTGGACCCGATGCGCGCGCTGCGCTTCGAGTGAGTCAGCGCTGGTAGACCTGGCGGCCGTTGAGCCACGTGGCCGCCACTTCGAGGCGCTGCGCCGCGGGGTCGAAGCGGAACTGCACCAGGTCGGCGCGGTCGCCGGGCACGAGGCCGCGCGTGCGTCCCGGCAATTTACCGGCGCGGGCAGCGTTGATGGTGGCCATGCGCACGGCATCGGCCAGGCTCAGGCCGGCGAGCCGCATCAAATTCTCGATGCCGCGATCCATGCCCAGGGCGCTGCCGGCGAGTTTGCCGGTCCCGGTGAGCACCACGCGCCCGTCGGCGGTGAGATCGACAAACTGCTCGCCCAGTTGGTAGCGCCCCGGCGCGGCGCCGGCGGGAGCGGCTGCGTCGCTCACCAGCACGGCGCGCGCGATGCCTTTGGCGCGCAGCGCCACCTTCAGAAAAGCGCTGCCCAGGTGGATGCCGTCGGCGATAAAGCCGGCCATGAGCCGGTCTTCGGCAAGCTGGTCCCAGATGTAGTTGGGATGGCGCGGCAGCACCGCATGGGCGCCGTTGCCCAGGTGCGTGGCGAGCGTCGCTCCGGCCGACACGGCATCGGCGATCTGCGCGGCCGCGGCCTGTGTGTGGCCGAGCGATGCCACCACGCCCGCGGAGGTAATGCGCTCGATGTAGCGCGGGGCATCGGGCCACTCGGCGGAGAGCGTGACCATGCGGATGCGGTTTCCGGTGGCGTCCTGCCAGCGGCGGAATTCGTCGATATCCGGCGGGCGCACCCAGTGCCGCGGGTGCGCGCCGCGCGGGCCGTCCTCGGGACTGATGTGCGGGCCCTCCACGTGGAACCCGTCGATCGCCTGGCCTTCTGCGAGCGAAGCGGCGGCGCGCGCCAGGTTGCATAGCGCCCCTTCCATAGTGGCGGGCGCGCCCGTGATCACGGTGGGGTAGAAGCGCGTCACACCGGTCGCGAAGAGCGCCTGAATGGAGCGGGCGATGTCCTCCGGCGGCGTGCGCGGCTGGTTGTAATCCACGCCGGCGAAGCCGTTCACTTGCAGATCGATCCAGCCGGGAGCGAGGTAGAGATCGCCGGGCGCGGCCGGTGCGCTCAGCGCTTCGATGGTCTCGTGGAACGCCACTTCGACCGGTGCACCGCCGAAAACGTCTCTACCCGAACAGGTCATACGCGCGACGTTTTATACACAAGATTGCCACACCGCATCGATGGTAAGTCCAAGCACCGGCTACGCCAGAAATTTGTTGAAAAGATTCCGCGCGCGCGAAATCGTGCTGGTATTCCGGCGGCGCTCGCGCTACAAAAGGAGAGTCCCATTGGCGCCTGCGCGGCGCGGACGACAAATCTCGGGGGAGGTGGTTGTCCGTGTCGCGCAGGGGTCGAGAAAATCTACTTCACCGGAACCGCGGCGTGGACGGGCGTGAGCCAGCCATTGCGGTCGGGTCTCGATCCGTTGATCACTCCGAAAAACTCCTTCTGCAACTTCTCCGCGATCGGGCCGCGGCGTCCCTTGCCGATGGTAATGCGGTCGATGGAGCGAATCGGGGTGATCTCGGCGGCGGTACCGGAGAAGAAAACCTCATCGGCGATGTAGAGCATCTCACGGGGAATGAGCATCTCGACCACCGGAATATCGAGTTCCCCGGCCAGGGTGAGGATGGAATCGCGCGTGATGCCGGGCAGCACCGAAGCGCCCAGCGGCGGCGTGTGGATGCGGCCGTCGCGCACCAGGAAGATGTTCTCGCCCGAGCCCTCGCTGACATAGCCGGCGGTATCGAGCGCGATGCCTTCGACATAGCCGTTGGCGACGGCTTCCATCTTGATGAGCTGCGAGTTCATGTAGTTGGCGCCGGCCTTGGCCATGGCCGGCAGCGTGTTGGGCGCCATGCGGTTCCAGCTCGACACGCACACGTCCACGCCCTCGGCCAGGGCCTCTTCGCCCAGGTATTTGCCCCACTCCCAGCAGGCGATGTACACCTCGATGGGGTTCTTCATCCCGTTGACCCCCACGTCGCCGTAGCCGCGCATCACGAGCGGCTTCACGTAGCAGGCGTCCATCTTGTTGACGCGCACCACCTCGAGCATCGCTTCGGCCAACTGGTCTGCGGAAAAGCCGATGTTTTCCATGCGGTAGATCTTGGCCGAATCGATCAGCCGGCGGACGTGCTCGCGGAGGCGCAGAATCGCGGGCCCGTTGGGCGTGGAGTAACAGCGGATCCCTTCGAAAACCGAGCTGCCGTAGCTCACCACGTGCGAGAGTACGTGGACGGTCGCATCCTCCCAGCGGATGAAGCGGCCGTTATGCCATATCTTTTCGGTGGGCGTCAACATGCGTTAATTATAGCGATATTGCCGGCCGGTAGGTTCGCTTTGGCGATGTAATGATGGACACGAGATGGACGACGAACTGCTGCGGCACCTACAGGCCATGGGAGGGGCGCCTCCAACAAGGCTTCAGGCAAGAGATGACGGAGATGGAAGCCCGGCTGATCGAGCGCGCGCGCAACTTGCAGGCCGAATTTCTGAAGTCCTACTTCCCGGCCCAGGAGCTGGGCCAGCTTCGCGACGATTCCCTGGAAGCCCGGGCAGCCGCGATGGAGTCCCGCATCGCCTACCTCGAACAACGTTTGTGGGAGATCGAGACGCGACGGCTGATAAACCGTCCGGCCGCATAAGCCGTCACCATCTCCAGCGCTAACGCTGTTCCCCCGCGACCGACGTTCCCGCCGCGCGCATCCCCCGCCGGGCGTGAGCGTGGAGCTCGCCGATGTTCAACCCTGTGAGCGCGGTGGCCACCGCGCCGCCTACCAGCAGCGGCAGGGTCAGCGCGCCAAACAGGAGAATGGAAAATGTCTTGGCGTCGTTTCGTTCCACGTCGAACAGTCCCAACGCCATCACGCAGGCGAAGTTCAGCACGCCGATGTTGCCGGGAGCGTTGGGCACCACGGTGGCCAGGCGTACGATGGTGAGCACGCCGCCCGCCACCCAGAACGAAAGGTCCAGGCCGTAAGCTTTCATCAGCGCATAGACCGAGAACACCTGCAACGCGAGGTAAAGCAGACTGACGATTGCGGTGAGACCTAGCGTGCGCCGGTTTCCCATCAGGTGGAGGCCCTCGATGACGTGCCGCAGCGTGGCCGACCAGCGGCTTTCGCGGATCACCGCATGGGCCTCCTGTTTCCGCAACACGATCCAGAACAGCATAATCACGCCGAGCAGGAGCGCCGAACCTAGGATTTGCACCAGGATCATCAGGTCCTTGGGTATGCTCTTCACGAAAGCGGCGGTGATGAAAAATGCGGTCAGCAGCCATACGCCGTCGATCAGGCGCTCGACCGCAGCCGACGCGAAGCCCAGCGAGATGCGCAGACCGTTCCAGTGTGCCAGGAGATAGCAGCGGATGAGTTCGCCGACGCGCAGCGGCAGGACCTCGTTGGCGAACAGGCCGATATAGATGGCTTGCACGGTGCGCCAGAGCCGCAGGCGGGCGACCGGGGCCAACAGCGTATTCCAGCGCCAGCCGTGCGCCACGTAGACCGAGAGATCGGATAGAACGGCAGCGGTGACCCATCGCCAATCGAGCGCGCGGATGGTGGGAAGCAGGTCGTTGATGGGATAGCCGTGCAGAACCCAAATGAGACACGCCGCGGACAGGCAGTAGCCGGCCGTCTGGGGAAGCCAGGAAGGTATCTTCCGGCGCGGAATTTCTTCGCTCATCGGTCGCGGTCTCCTGCCGGCCTCACGAGCTTATGATAGCGTGTGCGGAAATGGCGGCCGCAGGCCTCCTATTGCCCGGATTGGCGTCGAAAGAAGCGTGCGTATTGTTGATCGCTGGTCAGAATATGGTGCCGCCACCATTGGTTGAGGAAGTTCGTCATTCTGATGCCCAGGTCCCTGCGATGCGAGTTGGCTTGCAGGAAAGTGACCTTCTCCCGGTAGGCCTCATGCTCCGCTTTGTGCTCTTCGTAGCCTGGGTAACTGCGAACGCGGAGGACCAGTTCTTCCCTCCGCAGGTGCCAATGCGCATACCTGGTGACCTTCTCGAGCGCGGCGGCGATGAGCTTATCGTTTTCGCCGCCATGAGCGATTCTCCCGAGCTCGTCCAGCAACTCGATGATCTGGCGATGCTGGGCATCCAGTTGCGGAATGTCAACACTGTATGCCTCGCGCCACGCAAACTGCTGCACCGCCCCGAAACCTCCCGTGGCATATATCGGCTGCCGCAGCCAATAAGATTAGCTGCGCGGCGGACGCTACCGCTACGGCGCGCGCTACCAGACGCGGCAGGCGTTCTCGCTGACCATGGGCTGGCCGGCTTTACAGGAAAACGCCTTCTGGAACTCGGGCATGTTCTGCAAGGTGCCGTTCACGCGGAAACGGCCGGGCGAATGCGGATCGGTCATGGCGCGCTGGCGCAGTTCCTGGGGCGACATGTTCTCGCACCATACCTGCGCGAAGCCCAGGAACAAACGCTGCTCGGGGGTATAGCCGTCCACCTTGTCTTCCCTGCCCTTCATGGCTGCCTGAAGCGCCATGTAGGCCACGCGCAGGCCGCCGTTGTCGGCCGTGTTTTCGCCCAGCGTGAGGCGGCCGTTCAGCTTCATGTCGTCCACCGAGGTGAAGCCGGAATACTCGCTGGCAATGCAGGCGGCGCGCTTGTCGAATTCGGCGCCGTCGCTGGCCGTCCACCAGTCGCGCAGGTTGCCGTCGGCATCGAACTTGCGGCCCTGGTCGTCGAAGCCGTGGGTCATTTCGTGGCCGATCACGCCGCCCACGCCGCCGTAGTTCAGGGCCATATCGCGCCGCGGGTCGAAGAACGGCGACTGCAGAATGCCCGCCGGGAAATTGATGCTGTTGTTCTGCGGGCTGTAGAACGCGTTCACGGTGGGCGTGCTCATGAACCACTCGGTCTTGTCGGTGGGCGTGCCGATCTTCTCGATGCGCTGCTGGTACAGCACTTCGCCCAGCTTCTGCAGATTGCCGAAGAACTCATCGCGGGACACGGTGACCTTGCTGTAGTCGCGCCACTTCTTGGGGTAGCCCACGTTGTTGGTAATGGCCTTCAGCTTGACCAGCGCGGCCTTCTTGGTGGCATCGGTCATCCAGGGCAGGGTTTCGATATCCTTGCCCATCGCAGTTTCCAGCCCATCCACCAGTTTCGCGATCTGGGCCTTGGCGTCCGGCCCGAAGGCCTGTTCGATGTACTTCTGGCCGATGAGGTCGCCCAGGGCGCGGTCGACGATGGCCACGCAGCGGTTGGGGCGCGGCCGCGGCTGCTTCACGCCGGCCAGGTAACGCTGCCAGAAATCGAAGCTTTCATTTTCGAACGCCTCCGGCAATGCGACCGCGGCGCTGCGCAGCACGTGCCAGGCGAAGTACGCCTTCACGGAGTCCAGGGGCTGCGCCGTCATGATCGCGGTGAGCTTCTGGGCAACCTCCGGGACGCCGATGTTGAGCGTCGCGAAGGCGGGCGCGCCGGTAGCCTTAAAATAGGCGGCCCAATCGAAGCCCGGGGCCAGAGTGTTCAACTCCGGCACGCCGATGATGTGATACGTCTTGTTGGGATCGCGCATGGCCACGCGGTCGAGCGACGCTTTGGCGATCTCGGTTTCGAGCGTGAGCACCAACTGCGCCTTCGCGGCGGCCTCAGTGGCCGCAGTGCCCACAAGCTGGAACATCTTCGTCATGTGCTCGAGGTAACGCTGGCGGATCTCGACGCTCTTGGCGTCGGACTTCAGATAATACTCGCGATCCGGAAGCGAGAGGCCGCCCTGCCGGAAGCCGGCGATCATTTTGTTGGAATCCTTGGCATCGGGGCCGGAGCCGAACCCGAAGAACACCCCCACTCCGGTGCGGTGCAGGTGGGCGATTTCCGCCACCAGGTCCGCTTTGGTCAGGGCGTCGATGCGGTCGAGCTCGGGGTTGATGGGCGCGATGCCTTTCTTATTGATGGTGGCGGTATCGAGGCAACTGGTGTAGAGGTCGCCGATCTTCTGATCGAGCGCGCTGCGGCCGGGACGGACCGCGGCGGCGCCTTGCAGGATGTCGAGCTCGACCTTCTCATTGCGGTCGGCCAGCTCGGCAAAACGCCCCCAGCGGGAGCGGTCGGAGGGCAGCGGGTTCTTGGCGACCCAGTTGCCGCAGGCGTATTGGTAGAAGTCGACGCAGGGGTCGATGGATTTGTTCATCGCCGCGGTATCGACGCCACCCGCGGGCGCGGCTGCGTCCGCCGCCATTGCAACCAACGGCAGCAGACAAAGTACAGGAAGCTTTCCGATAATCATAAGTTGGATGACCTTAAGCTCCGATTCTAGCGCGTTGCGGCACGCCTGCGGCGCGGGGGCAGGCGGGGGGGTGTGCCCCCACGATGAAACGTTTCGCGGCTTCGCTTCACGAACTTGCTGGATGGGCGCACTAAGGCCGGGAAAGGCCGCAATCGGTTTCGGGGCGCGGCGGAGGTCCGCGACGCCGCCGAGACGGCATAGCAGCTCCGCCGCACTGCGGGCGCCCGTGGCGAGCCCACAGCGAACTGCCGATACGGTATGCTTATCGGGATCTGGAGCTGTGTTGGAACACACGAACTTCGACCCCGGCTACCTGGCGCGTCTGAAGAGCGGAGACCCTGAGACCGAGAAGCATTTCATCGCCTACTTCAGCAACGTCATGCTGTTGAGCCTCAGGGGACGGGTGCGCGCCGCCCATCTGATCGACGAGATCCGGCAGGAGACGTTTGCGCGCGTGCTCAAATATCTGCGGTCGGACAAGAAAATCGAACATCCGGAGCGCTTCGGCGCTTTCGTTCACGGGATCTGCACCAACGTGAGGCTGGAGGTGCTGCGCTCGGAATCGCGCCATCCGCGCTCCTCGGAGGAGGCCGCCGATCCGCCCGACGACCGCGTCCGCATCCATGCCGATATGGTGACCGAGGAGCGCAAGCAGATGGTGCGGGAAGTGCTTGCCGAGCTGCCGGAGAAGGACCGTTCGCTGTTGCGCCGCGTGTTCCTGGACGAAGAGGACCGGGCGGCGATCTCGCGGCAGTTCCAGATCGAGGCCGATTATCTGCGAGTGTTGTTGCACCGCGCCAAGGAGAAGTTCCGGGAAATCGCGCGGAGGAAGGGGATTGCGGGCGTGCTCCACCAGCCGTAGCGCCCGCGATCCCTTGGACCGAACCAAGGGACATCAGTATGGACCATCGAGAGGCAGTCACAACGGGGTTGGCCGAGCGGTACCTGCTGGGCGAGCTGACCGGCGCCGAGAGAGAGGACTTCGAGCGCCACTTTTTCGACTGTGTGGAATGCGCCGAGGAGGTACGGTTCGGGGCCGTGTTTGCAGAGAATGCCAAGGCGGTGTTTGCCGGGGACGGCCCGCCGGGGGAAGCCCTGGAGAGGCCGCGCGTGGAATCCCGCGAGCGCCCGCCGCGGCTGCGAACCGCGTGGTGGCGGCGTCCATGGAGCGGTGTGCCGGCGTTCGCGGCGGTGGCGCTGCTGGCGGTGGTGTCGTACCAGTATGCGGTCCAGGTTCCGGCTCTGCGCAGAGAGTTGCGCGATGCGCTCTCCGCCCAGCCGATCGCCAGCCACCGGCTGCTGCGGGGCTCACGCGGGGATGAGTCCGTGTTCCACGTGCCGCCGGGAGCGCGTTTTTTTGCGGTCGATATGGATCCCGATCCCGCCTGGAACGGGGAGCAATACCAGTGCTCGCTCGAGGACGAGTCGGGGGCCACGCGATTTTCGGTGCCGGTTGCGGCGCCGGCCCCCGGCAAGGAGCTAGAGATTCTCATGCCTGGAACCCTGCCGGCGGGCAAGTACGCTGTGGTGGTGCGGTCGAGTGCGGGGGCAGGCAGACCCGGCGCCGAACTCGCCCGCTATGTCCTGATTCTCAACAAACCATAGGAGCGTGACATGGAAAAGCGATATCTCTTTCAGGCCCATGCCATCGCGGCGTCGGGCCATTTCACCAACCCCTTCGAGGATCTCATTCCCGCACAGGCCGCCACCGCGCTGCCGGTGGAGGGCGGCTATGGTTCGGCGCGGAGCGAAGGGTTTCGTTACAAGGAGATTTTTTCCTTTGGCACGGCGTATAGCGAAGTGGTAGGAACAGTCAACCACAAGGACGGCGCCCGGGAGGTGTTGGCAATCACCGCGATCGAGAGAGTGAATATTCTGGATGCTGTAACCTGCGACCGCGTAGTGGCGCGGGTGGCGTCAAGATATCCCGCCGACGGGAGCGAACCCGCCATCGTGCCAACCGGCAGCCGGCTGGAAGGACTGCGCGTGGGCGACTTGGTCTTCAACCAATTGGACTTTGCGATGGATGTGTTTTCCGAATACGATACGTGGAGCAAGTTGATGGGGGCGCTGGGGGACGGCAGGGCCCGCGAACGGCTGGCGCCTCTGATGTTGCCGCGCCCCGACGGCACACCGATTCCGCTGCCCACGGGGGACCCGTACCCCGCCATGATGGGCTTCTCGATAGTCCGCGGTTTGGGAAAGGCGGGCGAGCAGAGGCATCTGCCGTTTCGCGTGGCAGTGCCGCATTTCGGCACGGTTCACCTGGGGGACTTCTTCGCTTTTCCGACGCGGCGCCAGGTGCTGATGATACGGGTGGAGCTGGGTTCGCCGGTCGGTGGCAGCGCCGGCATCGGCGGGTCGGGCAGCGGCACCGATACCAATCCCTGATGCGGCTCGTCCTGCTGCTGCTGCTGGCTTTGCTTTCCGGTTGTGGCCGGCCGGCGGCAACCTATGCGGCCGCCGAGCGTCTGCTGAAGCAAGGTGAGTTGCGGCAGGCCGTGGCGCGGGCGGATGCAGGCCTCAAGAGCTGCGGGCCGTCGCCGGAGTGGTGCTGGAAGTTTCGCCTGCTGGAGGCCGAAACACTCCTTCTGAGCGGCAAGCCAGCGGAGGCCTCCGCGCTTCTGGCCATGGCGGGAGATCCGCCCACCAGGGAGCTCCAGGCGCGGCGGCTGATGCATCAGGGCCAGGCCCGGTATCGGATTGGCGACGACTACCGGCAGGCGGAACGACTGTTCGCCGCGGCGCGGGCAGCGGCGGCTCAAATCCCTGCGCCTTTGCTGGTGGGCGAGGTAGACCTGCGGCTCGGCGGGCTGTTCTTGAGGACGGAGCGGTTCAACGAAGCGGATGTGACCCTGCGGCGCGCGCATGAAGCCGGGGTTCGCAGTGGCGATCTTCTTCTCCAGGCGATGGCCATGGGCAATCTGGGCGCGATGTTCACGGACATGTTTCGATTCGATGAAGCGGTTTACTGGTTGCAGCACAGCCTGGAACTGTCGGCCGGCCTGGGCCCCGGCGCCGCCGGGGTGGCGGCCAGAGCGGTCGGCAACCTGGGAGTGTGCTATCACCGGCTGGGCGAAGCGGAGAAGGCGCTGGCGGCGTTCGACGAAGCCGCCGCACGTTTTGCCAAAATCGGCAATCGCTGCGCCGAGCAGCTCTGGATCGGTAACGGCGGCGACATTTATCTGGATACGGAGAACTACCCCGCCGCCATCGGCCGGTTCACGCGGGCGCTCGCCATCGGCTGCTCGGAGAAATCCAAGCGCGCGCTGTTGCTCAACAGCCTGGCGCTGACGCATATCGAAACCGGGCAGCTGGACGAGGCGGAACGGGACGGCCGCGAATTTGAGGCCCTCGATAACAAGGAGTCCAGGCTCGATCTTTACCATCGCGTGAACCTGGCGGGCATCGCGGCGGGACGCAAGCAGTTCGATCACGCCGAAGGACTGTTCCAGTCGGTGGTGGATTCGCCCGCGGAAGATCCGACTCCCTCGCTGGACGCACGGGAGGGACTGGCCGACCTCTACGCGCAAACGGGGCGCCTCCAGGAAGCCGAGGCGCATTTTCGCTCAGCGATCAGCGCTATCGAGGGCCGTCAGGCCGGCCTCACGAAGGACGACTTCAAACTCTCTTACCTGGCCAGCCTGGTTCGTTTTTATCGCAGCTACGTCGACTTTCTGGTTCGCCGGGGCGAGACCGTCAAGGCGCTTGAAGTGGTCGAATCCAGCCGCGCTCGAATCCTCCGGGAACGGGCGGCAGCGCGCGGTCCGACGCCGCGCGGTTTCTCCGCCACGGCTCTCCAGGCGTGGGCGCGATCGTCGCACCAGATCCTCCTTTCCTACTGGCTGGCGCCGCGGCAATCGTACCTGTGGGCGATTACTCCGGCCAGGATTCAGGTGTTCCCGCTTCCGCCGGAGAAGGAAATTCGCTCGCTGGTGGAGAGCTATCGCACGGCCATCGAAGACCTGCGGGATCCCATCGAAACCAGGCATCCGGCCGGCACGAGGCTGTCGGAGATCCTGCTCGGCCCGGTCCGCGACCTGGCGCCCGCCGGCTCGCGCGTGGTGATGGTTGCCGATGGGGCGCTGCACTCGCTGAACTTCAACACGCTGCCTTCCCCCGGCGACCCGGCGAAGTACTGGATCGAAGAGGTCACGCTCGCGGTGGCCCCATCGCTGAGCCTGGCTGTCAATTCGGGCAGCGCGCGACAGGTGTCGCCACGGTTGCTGCTGGCGATGGGCGATGCCGAGTCGCCCGGCCCCGAATATCCGCGGCTGCGCTATGCCCGCCAGGAGATGGAGACCATCGCGGCCCTCTTTCCCGATCCGCGCAAAGCGATCTACTACGGGACGGCGGCGCATCCCGCCGCCTACCGGCAGGCCGAACCCGCCCGCTTCTCGCTGATTCACTTCGCGGCACACGCCAGCGCCAACGCGAGCAGCCCGCTCGATTCGGCGCTGATCCTTTCCCGCGACGAGACCACTTACGCCCTCACCGCGCGGGACATCATGAAGATTCCGCTGAAGGCCGGCCTGGTGACGCTTTCCTCGTGCCACAGCGCGGGCGCGAAAGCGTATTCGGGCGAGGGCCTGGTGGGGCTCACCTGGGCGTTTCTCGAAGCGGGGGCGCACCGCGTAGTGGCCGGACTGTGGGATGTGGACGACCAGTCCACGGCGGCGCTGATGGCCGGCCTGTACCGCGGGCTGGCGCGCGGCGCATCGCCCGAAGACGCCCTGCGCACCGCGCAGTTGGGCCTGCTGCACGGCGGTTTTCCCTACCGCAAGCCATACTACTGGGGACCATTTCAGCTCTACGTCGGCCGCGAAAATTGACACCCGCAAGCCGCCGCGGACGATTTCGCACAAACAGTACGGTACTCCGCGGCGCTCCCCCTCCAGTCTGAAACGCTTCCAACCGGGACGCCACGATCTGGTGAGTGCCAACCAACGCACTCACACGAAGAGGAGACAATCATGGCAAAAACAAACAGCCCGGCGGCTACCCAGGTTCCGCCGGTGCAGACGGAGCGGAGCGATTTTCCCAGGCTCATCGCGGCCAATCCCAATTACTTCGGAAACATCAAGGGGAGCCCGTTCAAACCGGTAATCGAGATACTGAATAACACGACATTTGAAGAGGTCACCTGCATCGGGTTCAACCCCAACACGAACGTGCTGGAGGCGGTCATCCAGGTCAAGCAGCCCAGCGGCTACAGCGGGAACGCCTGTCAGACGGGATCGTTCGAGTACGTCCGCTTCTTCCTGAATTACGGCTCGGGATGGGAGGACGAGGGGGTGGCCGCCGTCCATGTGTGCGACATTCCCAATGGGACCGACTGCGCCAAGAGCGCGGAGAAACCCCTGAGCTACGCCGCCTCGGTGCGCATTCAGCCGAAGACCAACTGGTGCGGCCGGCCGGTGCTTCCGCAGGCGCGCGCCATCCTGTCGTGGCACATGATCCCCACGGCGGGCGACCCCAACTTCCTGCCGATCTGGGGCAATCACCTCGACTGCCATGTCCAGATCAGGCCGCGGCCGTTCCTCCTGGGCGAAGTGGCGGTGAACCTCAATGAAGAGGTGAAGAAGTTCATTCCGCCCGAGCAGCTCGACACCGTGGTGAAGCTGCCGGTTCCGCTGCCCGATCCGGGCCCGCTGGAGCTGGGGGAACTGGCGAAGCTGTACGCGGCCGGTCCGGCCGGCGCCAAGGGTGCGGCCGCGGCGGCGGTTCCGTCGCACCGCTTCGGATTCAGCGAGCTCCACCAGGCCATCCAGGCGCCGGCGGCCAGCAGCGAGTTGTCCGCCGCCGGCATTCTCAAGTGGAAGAGCCTCGGTCTGGACTGGCAGGGCGCACTCGCAGCCCTGGGCGAAGTGGACGCCAATGTAACTTTCGAGCAGCTCGAGTGTCTCGGCCTGGAAGGCGCCGCGGGACTGGAACGGCTGGCGGCCACGTTTCGCATCAAGCGCCCTTCGGGATATGGCGGCGGACTGTGCACCGCCGGCAGCACGGAGTACGTAGCTTTCTGGGCGGATTGGGACGATACCTGCGTCTATACGTACCTGGGCACGGTCCCGGTGCAGGTTCACGACTTCGCCGCGATTCCGCCGGACGGCCTGTGCTACGACGCGGTGCTGCCGGTAGATCTGAGCGCCCATCGCAGCCCATGCGACAAGCCGAAGATCGGACGGGTGCGGGCGGTCCTGTCGTGGGCCGTTCCGCCGTCCACCACCGATCCCGGCAGCCTGACCTTCTGGGGCAACCGCATCGACACGCACGTGCAGATCCAGCCGGGCACAGTACCGAATCCGCTGACTCCCACCATCAGCATCCTGGGCGGAATTCCCACCAGCGAGATCGACGCCACCACGGGCGTCACCGTCCTCTATGCCCGCTTTGCCGGGAACAACCTGCTGGCCGACGCGTTTGGGCGCTCGTGTCCTTTCGGCGGCCGGGTGGAGATCCAGGGTCCCGAGTTCCCGGGCTTCAAGTACCGCATCTCGGTGCGCCCGGTAGCGGGAGGCCTGACGCAATATGTCACCACGCCGCTCTGGCTGACGCGCTGGGACGGAACCGTGTACCTGAGCTCGCCCGACGTCAACCACTTTTTCGAATACCAGCAGTATCCGAACAATATCGAGAACCTGCTGGGAGAGTGGGACACCGCGGGCGACGACCTCTGGCGCGTGACGCTGGAGATCGCCGACATGTTCGACAACCCGATTCTGGGCGCGATCCCGGACACGCACGTGATGCAATTGGACAACACGGCGCCGGTGGCCGACATCCACATCGATAGCGGCGGGGACTGCGGCAAGTTCGGAGTGGGCGCCATTCTGAAGGGGCACTTCGTGGCCACGGACCTCAACTTCGGGTCGTTTGGCCTGTTCACCGAGCCGTTCCCCGGTCCGATCACGCGCGACAACGGCAGTCCGTCGACGGTGCCGACAGTGTCCGCCCCGGGCGACGCATGGACGCTCAACACCGCCACCATGAAGGCCTGCGGCTACATTGTAGGAGTCGGTGTCGCCGACCGGAGCATCGTGAACAGCGCCTGGGGCTCGAACAATCGGGCTTCCGCTTCGGCAGGCTTCTGCCTGCTCGACAAGGTCTGAGAACCGGGTCCCTGTAGCATGCCGCTCTTTGTCCGCAGCCGGGCAAAGAGCGGCTCATTCTTACCAAAATGGAGTATTACAAGTTCATTCTCGGAGTTCTGGCGGTCTGGCGGCTGACGCACCTGCTGGCCGCCGAGGACGGCCCTTTTCACCTGCTGGCGCACCTGCGCGCGCGGGCGGGGACGGGGTTCTGGGCAAGCCTGATGGATTGCTTCTACTGCCTGAGCCTCTGGACGTCGGCGCCATTCGCCGCGCTGCTCGCGGGCGCGTGGCGGGAAAGGCTTCTGCTGTGGCCGGCTCTGTCCGGCGCGGCGATCCTGGTCAACCGGCTGGCGGAGCGAATCGCTCCGGAGGCCCCGATCTTTATTGAGCAGCCCTTTGGAATTGAGGAGGAGAACCATGAATTGTTGCGGACAACTGAGGGCCCGCGCCGTCTTGGACGCTGAAGCCCAGAGCGGAACCGTCGCCGTGCCCAGGCCGGCATACGGGACCGTGGTCTTCGAGTACACGGGCAGGACCGGGATGGCCGTGATGGGCCCGGTGACCCGCGCCACGTATCGTTTCGACGGTTTCGGCGCGCGTGTTTCGGTCGATGGCCGGGACGGGGTGGCGCTGGCAACGGTTCGCGCGCTGCGGCGGGTGTAAGAACTGGCGGCTGCCTGTCATTTCCCCGAAAGCCCCCTGAGATAATCGATGATCGCGCGCCGTTCGCCGGGCTTGTCGAGCCGGAAGGCCATATCCGTACCGGGCGCGAACTGGTCGGGATCGGTCAACCACCGATCCAGCGAATCCATGTTCCATTCGATGCGGGCTTGCTTGAGCGCGGGCGAATAATCGAAGGATGGGACGGATGCGGACGGCCGGCCATAGACGCCGCCGAGGCGCGGGCCTTCCTTTTCCCGATCCAGTGCATGACAGCCACCGCAGCGTTTCGCGAACAGCTCCTTGCCGGCCGGTGGGCTCTGCCCGTTGCCACCGCCGGCCAGCGCGAGCAGGATCAACGCCGCCGCCAGGAGGCCTGCTCCCCTACAGAGCGACATGTCCCGCCACCTCGACGAGCGGGGAATCGACGATGGCGAGGCTGTGCTCACGGACCACATACGTGACATTGGTAATCCCCAGGAGGCTGCGCAAACGCTCCGCCGGCACTTTCATTGGGCCGGGCGAAGGGGCCGCTCCCGGCGCGGGCTGCGGAAACGCAGTGGACATAGCCGTGTGAAACGCGATGTTCCCCTCCACCTTCTGCATCACCTGATGAATATGTCCGTTGAGGACCGTCACCGATCCGAAGCGCTTGAGATACGTGAGCGCCTCCGCGCTATCCTCCGTTCCCCAGCCCCATTCCGGATAGACCGTCCAGAGCGGAATATGCGCGAAGACCACGATGGGCGTGCTGGCGGGGCGCGCCGCGAGGTCGCGCGCGAACCAGTCGAGCTGGTCCCGTCCGAGTTTGCCCAGACCGTCGAGCGCGGCGACGTTGGACAGCCCCACGAAATGGACGCCCTTATGATCGAAGCTGTACCAGCCCCGGCCTTTGGTGCCCTTGCCGTAGCGCGCCAGATACTCCTTGCCATCGTCCATGGCGGTATCGTGCTCTCCGGGCACGTAGAAAATCTGCTTCGGCCGGGCTGCCTGCAGCACCTGGTCCATGGTGTCGAACTCGGCGGGTTTGGACAGGTGGCTGAGATCGCCCGTGTGCACGATGAAGTCGGGCGTGGAAGGAAGGGCATTGATCTTGGCGACGGTAGCCTGAAGCGTCGCGGTCACATCCGGGTTGGCGGGCTTGGTGAACCCGATGTGGCTGTCGCTGATCTGCACAAAACGCAATTCCCCTTCCGGCCCGGACATTTTCTGGCCGAATGCGCGCGAAGTGGCGATGCCGCCGGCGATGGTCCAGATGACGCCGGTTCCGGCCCAGGCCATGCATTCGAGAAATCCGCGGCGGTCGATGCCATCGTGATTGTGGTCGTGAACAAGTAAGTTGGACAATGTTTTCTCCCCTCGAAATCGAAATACGTCTCTCGTTTTGCTGTACCGGCCGGCGGCGGAAAATATTCCCCGCCCGGGTGGATCATCGAGGGAGGGCCGGTGACCCACCGCTACCAGGTCACCCCTGCCGGCCGCCGGATTTCGGAACGGCGCATGCTCCGTGGCATCATAGGACCATGCACTGGAGAGGGATTCTACCTGGCGCGGCCTTGCTCGTGGCCGCTGCCGCGCTCTTCTACGCGGCCGATGGCCCCCAACTTCCGCCGCCCTATGCCACCAAAGCAGTCAGCAATGGACCGAAGGTGATTCCCAAGCCCGCCGGCGCCACTCTCCGAGTGCCCGCCGGGTTCCACGCGGAGGTCTGGGCGGAAGGCTTTGAGAGACCCCGCTTCATGATGCTCGGCCCGAGCAACGAAATCCTGCTCGCCGATGCCGCAAACCGTCCCAACGGGGCGGTCTACGTCTTCACAAAGGGCAGCGAGCGCAAGAAGCTCATCGCGGGCCTGTATCAGCCCTACGGTCTCGCATGGCTCAACGGGTATCTGTATGTCGGCGAGAGCGACTCCGTCAAGCGCTACCAGTACGATTCCAAGGCCATGACCGCCGGCCCCGGCGAGGAAGTGGTTTCTCTCAAGGGCATCGATACCCATCACTGGACGCGGAGCCTGCTCTTCGACCGCGCCGGGAAAAAGCTGTATGTCGGCGTGGGCTCCGGTTCCAACTCATCGCCCGGCGAGGACCCGCGCCGCGCCGCCATCAACCGCTACAATGTCGACGGCAGCGGCCACGAGATCTTCGCCGCGGGCACGCGCAATCCCATCGGCATGCGCTGGTATCCGGGCACCGATACGCTCTGGGCCGCGGTGCAGGAGCGCGACAACCTGGGCGACGACCTCGTGCCCGACTACTTCACCCACATCCAGCAGGGCGCTTTCTACGGCTGGCCGTACGCCTACATCGGTCCTCATGAAGATCCCACCAATAAGGGATTGGCGCCGGACCTGGTGGCCAAGACCATCGCTCCCGATGTGCTGCTGGGTGCCCACGTGGCGGTGCTCGATTTCCTGTTCTATACCGGCAAACAGTTCCCGGCGGAGTATCAGGGCGGCGCGTTCCTGGCCTTCCACGGCTCGTGGAACCGCGCCAAGCGCGTGGGCCAATCCATCGGCTTCATTCCCTTCAAGGACGGCAAGCCCTCAGGCGCGCTGCGTGAAGTGCTTACCGGCTGGATGCTTTCGCCCGATGAGCGCGAAGTCTGGGGCCGGCCCGTGGGGCTGCTCCAGTTGCCCGACGGCAGCCTGCTGATCTCCGAAGACGGCAACAAGAAGATCTGGCATCTGAGCTACGCGGCGAAATAGGTGTCCGCCGTCCCTTTCCCGATCGAGGAGGACCGGCTCACGCATAAAGAATGGCCTTGACTCCGCCGATGCCAGCGACAAGGCTGTCCCGGCCGGCTCGCGCGGCATTTTGTAAGCGCTGACAGAAGGGCTGCCACGAGACGCGACTCATCCCCGCGGTTTGCCCGGCCCGACGGGCGAAAGGATGGAACAGCGGGTACAATGAGAACACATAGAAGGTAGCTATGAATCTCGAACAGGTGGCCCGGCGAGCCAAGGTCTCCACGGCGACGGTGTCGCGCGTGCTCAACAATGCAAGCGTGGTCAAGAACTCTACCCGCACGCGGGTGGTGAAGGCCATCGAGGAGCTGAAGTACTACCCCAATCTCCACGCGCGCAGCCTGGCCGGGGGCAAGAGCCGGACCATCGGCGTCATCGTATCCAATCTGGAAAATCCGTTCTTCTTCGATATTTACAAGACCATCGAGAGCGACGCGCGCGGCCGCGGCTACGAAGTCGTCATGGCCAATACCGATTACCGCTCCGAACAACTGGTATCGAGCATCCGCCTGATGATCGGCAGGCGCGTGGCCGGCCTCGCCTGCATTGTGTCGGAGATGGCGCCGGAGCTGCTCGCGGAGTTGGACCAAAGCCATATTCCGGTGGTGTTCTACGACGTGGGCACGCCGCGTCCCAACATCACCAATATCCGCGTGAATTACCGCCGCGGCATCGAAAAGGTGGTGGATTACCTGCACAGCCTGGGCCACCGGAAGCTCGGCTTCATCGGCCACCATGCCATCCTGGGGCCGATCAACGAGCGCATGAAGGCGGTCATGGACGCGGTGGCGCGTATCCCTTCGCTCGAGGTCCGCGCGGCCGCCGATGCCGATACCCTGGAGGGCGGGCGGCAGGCTACCAGGGCCTTGCTGTCCACCGGTTTCGAGCCCACCGCGCTCATCTGCGTGAACGACATCACGGCGGTGGGAGCTCTGCGGGAACTGCGCGAGCGCCACATCGGGGTGCCGCGGGACATGTCGGTCACGGGGTTCGACAACGTCAAGCTTTCCGAATTCTGTTATCCCGCGCTGACCACGGTGCACATCCCGCGCGAGCGGATCGGGCATATTATCTGCGACTGCCTGGCCCCCCAGCCGGGAAAGCCGGCCGCGACCGACCCGGAAGTGGTGATCGATCCGGAACTGGTGCTGCGCGACTCCACCGGGCCCGCGGCACGCGCAACACCGTGAGCGGGATTCCCCACCTGCCGCAGGGCAGGCTCAGGGGACGATACACGACGCCTGCCGCCGTTGGCGGCGCTCATCTGTTCCGGCACGCTGGAGGCCATGCGTCAGTTCCACGATGGTCACGCCGAACGCCGAGACCCGGCGTTCCGCGGCGATCACCACGGAATCCAGGATCAATCCCACGAGGGCGGCTTCCACGGCTTGCGGTTCCGGGACGATCTCCTCCACGTCGGCGGCGGGTCGAGAACGGGACTGGCCGCTCTCCCTCTTGTGAGCTTCCGCCAGAGCAATGCACGTGGAGATAGTGCGGCGAACCTCAGCGCCGGCCTGGACACGTTTCAGGAGGGTGGCAAGGTCGCGCACCGCGTCGGATTCGTTCACGCGCAGCACTCGCGGGTCCATGCAGGGATGATAGAGGTTTGGGATCTCAGAGGGAATGGGGCAGGCCGAAGGCCTGCCCCCTGGAGATTGGCCATTTGCGCCGTAAAGCTGGCGCGTCAGATTTTGCTGGACTTTTTCTTCCAGATGCTCTACCCTACTCGTGGCGGCTTCTGAATCGTGCCGCTGCTGCTGGAGAGCGAGACATTTGGGAGAGACCGTTTCGTTCTGCGGGCGCGTGCTCACCGCCGGCGAACTGAATCTGGTGAGACAGATCATTGCCGATTTTCCGCGACTCAGTCAGGCGGAGTTGGCCTATACCATTTGCGAATTGTTGGAGTGGCGCCGGCCGAATGGGAAGTTGAAAAATCCCGAGTGCGTGGAGTGGCTGCAAAAGTGGCAGCAGCAAGTTCTTCCCGGTCTGCCGGAGTTGCGCGTCACCAAACCGCACGGAGCTCATCGCCTTCTAGCCGGCGCTTCCGAGTGTGATCCCCAACCACCCTTACGCGGGCGGCTGGCCGACTACCAGCCGTTACGCTTGCAGTTGATCGAAGATCTCGCCGGTCGCCGCCTGTTTCAGCAATATATTCAGCGTTACCATCCGCTGGGGTATCGGGTCCCCTATGGCGCGCAACTGCGTTACCTGGTACGCGCTGCCTCCCAGGACGTGCTGGCCTGCCTGCTGTTCACCAGTGCCGCCTGGAAGATGGCGCCGCGCGATATCTGGATCGGATGGAGCGACCCGGCACGTCGGGCCAACCTTCCCCGAGTCATCAACAACGCACGCTTCCTGATCCTGCCCTGGGTCGCGGTGCCTCACTTGGCCAGCCACATCCTGTCTTTAGCCGCTCGTCAACTCTCCACCGATTGGCTGGCCGCCTACGGTGTGCGCCCCCTGCTGTTGGAGACCCTGGTGGACCAACCCTACACCGGAACCTGTTACCGGGCCGCCAACTGGATCTGGGTGGGCCAGACACAAGGCCGCGGCCGCATGGATCGCACCCATAGCGCCCAAGGCAGTTCGAAAAACATCCTGCTCTATCCGCTGAAGTCCCACTGGCGCGAACCCTTATGCCCGTTTCCATCCCCTCAGGTTTGCCATGCTTCTATTGGAGAAATTCCATGAACTGTTGCGGCCCTGGAACTCCGTCTTCGCGCAACAACGCACTTGGCAACGTGCCCAGCGGTTGGCTTATGGTCTGCTCTTGTGCCTCCGCACGCATCTGACCAGTAACGCCATTTGCGCCACCGGGCGGCAGTTTCTGGATTGGAGTGCCGACTATCGTCTGTTCTCGCGCAGTCCCTGGGATCCACATGCCCTGTTCGATCCCATCTTCGATCGCCTGGCGGCGCTGCTGCCTTCTCCGCAGGCGCCCGTGGTCGCCGCCCTGGACGATACCCTCTGTAAAAAGACCGGCCGTCACATCCCCGGCGCCACCTACGCTCGCGACCCGCTGTCGCCGCCCTTTCATATGAATCTGGTCCGTGGACTACGCTTCGTGCAGGTCTCCCTACTGGTGCGGGCCACCCAGTTTCTGGGACCGGCACGTGCTCTGCCGGTGCGTTTCGAGCCGGCACCCCCGGCCGTCAAACCGCCCAGCCTCAAGGGCGCTCACAAGCACACCCGGAAGGACCAGGCGAATCAGAAGAAGAATCAAAACAGGGCGGCCAAGAAGAAGACTGGTGCCCCAGCGGGCAAGAAAAAAGCCGCGATTCCGACCCCCGAGGAGAAGGAATATCGACTCCAGAAAAAGCTGCGCGCCCTCACCCCAGTGGGAGTGCGTGTATTGCAGTCTCTGCGTGATGCCTTGGATGCGCGGCCGGATACGCGCCAGCGTCAGTTGCTGGTGAGTGGGGATGGCAGCTACACCAACCGCACGGTCCTGCGGCAACTGCCCGAGCGGACCACTTTCATTGGACGAATCCGCAAAGATGCCAAACTGTTTCTGGCTTTGCCGCCCCTCCCCGCTATCCGCTCCGGCGGCCGGCCCCGCCGCTATGGCGCGCCAGCACCCACGCCCGAACAAGTGTTGCACGATGACACCGTGCCGGTGGTCAAGGTCCGCTGTTTCGCCGCGGGAGAAGTTCGTCAAATCCCGGTCAAGGTAGTGCGCATCGTCTACTGGCGCAAGGCCGGTCCCGATTTGCCGCTGCTGCTGTTAGTCATCAAACCGCTCGGCTATCGCCTACGCAAGGGTTCCAAGTTACTCTACCGCCAGCCCGCCTTCTTGATCTGCACCGATCCACAACTGGACCTGACGGTTCTGCTGCAAGCATACGTTGACCGGTGGGAGATCGAGTGCAATCATCGCGACGAAAAGTCTCTCATCGGTACGGCGCAGGGCCAGGTGTGGAACCCCTGGGCAGTCGTCCGCCTGCCACAATTCCAGGTGGCCATCTACAGTTTGCTGCTGTTGGCTTCCATTCTGGCCTACGGGTTTCAGCGCACCGCCGTCTATCTGCCGCTACCTTTATGGAGAAGGAAGTCCATTCGCCCTTCGATCCTGGACCTGCTGAATCTGCTCCGCGACCAAATCTTTGCTCGTGGAATGCAGGATAACCCGACGCCGAGTATTGACGACTTCGCGGCCTTGGCCCCTGTGGACGCGAACGCGCGGAAACCTCCGTTGGGATCGGAGACCCTTTGCACCGTCGCCGCTTAGCCTATGGCTCCGACTTGGGTCTACCCCTGAGATGGCCAATCTCCAGTGAGCGGCTTTGCCGCTCCGTCATCGGGGCCCTGCGCGGCGGCCAGCCGGTTCTTCACCGCCGCGACGCCCACGTTGCCGATCTTGAACATCTGCGTCTGCCGGAAGTTCAATCGGTCGAGACGGATTTGCTTTTTCTGATAGACCCGTACGGATGGCATAACAACCTCAGTCGTGCTGGCGCAGCCGGAGCCACGCAGCGCCGGGAGGATCGACCGAGACATCGAAGACCGTGTAGTACAACTCGTTGATGACTACCTCGTCGCCGTGGTCCGGCCGCGATGGGAAATCAGCCAGGCGGACGAAGAGCCTCGCATAGACGCCGTCCTGGTGGCGTTCCTCATCAGTTTCTCTTTGCAGGATGCCGGTGATCGGGAAGGGATCACCGGTGCCCTGCTGGTAAGAAACCGGCTGACCGAATGCAGCCAGGAGAGCCGCGTCAGCCAGACCCGATTGGGTACTCCATGCGCTCATGATCGGTCTGGGAAGCGAGCGACGATTAGAAGGACCCGTTCAGCCGCACGCGAGCGGTCGCATCGCCCGACACGCTGCCGAGAGCGGACGTGCCGTCCGGCTGGATCAACGTAGCGACGCCGATCTTCAGGTTGGTGGATGCCGTGGAAGTCACCTTCTTGGCGGTGTCGTCCCAATAAACCAGCGCACCATCGGTGAACGTGCTGGCGTCTTTGGACAGGTCGAAGACGCCTTCCACCGTGCCTTCGATGACATCGTTCTGCGCCGCATCGATAGACGCCACGGCGAACATGCCTCCGATCTTCATGCCGGCGCCAGAGACGACGGCGTAGGGCGCTTTGACGGTGATGGTATCGCCCGTCTGAACATAATTGACCACTTTCGTTCTCCTTTTCCTGAAGTTTCACGACACCGCCCTATGCGGTGTTCTTGCATAGGCCGCGGAAGTCGATCGCGCCGGCCGCGAAGTCCAACCGCGCCTTGATTTCTACACCATCCACGTCGAAGCCCTGGCGGGTCTCGATGTAAACACCCTGCTGCCCTTCGAGGTAGCAGTACTCGATGGTGTCGATCTGCGAGGGATCGACCGCCATGAACCAGTTCGTCACGCCGACCGTCGCGACTGCGTCGAGGCGGCCTTCCACGATCTTCGTGAGGGACTGGATCCAGCTCGGCACAACGCCGGTCACGGCAGTTGCGGCCAGGTTGATCGGGTAAATCAACTGATCGGCCGTCTGTTCGAGAGCGGCCGGGACGATCAGGTAGCGCGGCTGGAGGTTCAGGATGGTGCCCTTCGGCGCCTTCTGAATCCTCAATGCGGCGCGAGCCACTCCCAACGCGGCATTCGCCAGGGCGTTGGTCGCGTTGAGGTTGTGGTGGTTCGCGTGGAAGAGCGCGACGCCGTCCGCCATGTTCGGGTTGCCGATGATGACCGCCCATACGGTGTCGCTCTCAAGTTGGGCCGCCGCCTGGCCGAGGCCCGCCGGGACGCGGGTCAGCGCCTGGAGGTCGTCGTTGACAATGACCTTGCGGGTGATGGCCACGATTTCGCCGAAGGTGGCCAGCGAGTAGGTCTCCTTCGAGTCCGCAAGCGCGGTGCGATGGAACTCGCCCTTTTCGTTCACCTTGGGCAGCGTCGGCACATCGCTCATCTGCACCCGGTTAATGGGCTTGAAGTCCGCGGCCGACACCTGGCGACAGAACGGTACGAACGTGCGCGGCGCGGCTTCATACGCCTGGCGCAGCGTCTTGTTGGCGACATTCGCCAGGATGTTGGGGAAGTCGCTGGTGGTCATCATGCCGCCCTCGAAATACTCGGCGGCCCCGAACCGGCCCTGCAACGCCACTCGGGCGATGTCGTTGCGTGACATGCCCCGCGTCTTCACGCCGGCCGCATCCAGGCACTCGCGGGCAATGTCCACCAGCGTCAGGCCAGCGTACTCGTTGCCGGCATCGCGTAGATTCGCGTCGCCCGGGTTGCCGCGGAACAGGATCGCCGCCTCCATCCCCTTGCGCCGCTTATAGGTCGCGTCCGCACCCATCGTGACCTGGACGTTGACGCCGTTGGTCGGGTTGTCGGCATACTGCGCGGCGAGTTTCGTCATGATGCGCTCACGGGCGGTCTCGATAGATACGCCCTCGTCGATGATCGCGTTGACGAATTTCTCCTCCAGTTTGAAAGGGACCGCCATCGTGCGAATCGTGGTCGCACGCAACCGCTCCGCCTTCACGGCCTCGTCGCGCGCCGCGGCGAGTACTGCTTCGTTCTGACGGGCCTCGTCGCCCGCAGCCTGCGTAATAGGTTCCACAGGTTTCTCCTTCTGGGCAGATGCCCGTTGCGTTTCAACTACAGCCGGTGCCGGCGGTTTCGTTCCTGCCGCCGACATGAAAGTCGTCATGGCATCGCCGGGAACGGGGACCAGGGAAATCTCAAACGGCTCCCAATCGACCGCCGTGAATTCCTTCCGTTCCTGGTTCTTGGGAGTGGTATCGACCTTTTTGTAAATCCACATCCCAGGGCTGAGGTTCTGAATGATCCCGGCCCGCACGTCGTTCCAGAGGGATGTCACCGAGTCCCGCTTGCTGAACTGGAGCGTCGCCTTGCCCGTCGCCTTCTCGGCCCAGGCCCGCCGCACAACGCCCATCTGGCTTTCGACGCCGAAAGCCATGTGCGAGTCGAGCACGGGCCCGCCGTTGTTCAGGCGGTCCAGACGGCAGCCCTGCATCGACAGGACAAGGTCGTATTCCTCGCCCGTGCGCCAGTCGAAACGGGGGACCTTGGCGCCGGTATACCAGACCGCATCGATGGTCCGGTTGTCGTTGTCGGCCGAGGACGGAGCGAATTCAACCGCAACCGCAAAGCGTTCCACCTCCACACCCGGATCGACGGGGTGGCTACCAACGGCACGCAGGCCCTCAGAGAGTGCATCCGGCCCGGCGCTGGCGGCGATGATCTCGGCGGGCGCTGCTCCCTCCTGCTGCCCAGTAATTTCGTCTGGCATGAAAAGACTCCTTGGGTGCGGCGCTTACGACCGGTAGAATCTCGTGGTCCGCGCCGAGAACTCGGCGGAGGCCTTCACCGCCGGTTTCGGCTTGGAATCTCCGGGCGTCGCCTCGCCGCTGCTGGTGGGCTGCTCGACGCCCTTGTCGTTCACGTTGCGGGGGTCGCAGTCGAGGATGATTTCGTATTCATCGAGCAACGCGTTGACCCGCTGGATTTCGAGTAACTGTTTCTCAGGGTCATAGCCGTTCTGCGCGATGGCCTCGGGCAGAGTCAGCGTCCCGGTGCGGATCTTTTTCAGTTCCGCCATGGCGTCCTTCAACGGATCGACCGATTCAAATTTCGGCGCCGTCCACTGGACGCTGTAGTTCGCCTCGGGCAGCTTCCCGATCAACACCAGGGTGTCGATGAACCGGCGCCAGGTCGGGCGGCAATACATCGGGATCA
>JAIQEX010000207.1 GCA_020073615.1 Terriglobia bacterium | reverse complement strand
CTGCTGGAGGCGATCGCGCAGAACGCCGAGTTTGACAAGGCCCAACTGGGAGATCTCTTACAGAAGGCCGCCCGCGATCCGCATCGCCGTGTTTCCGTCACGGCGCTGTATCTTCTGGCGCGCATGGGTGATCAACCGAGTTTGGCGCGGCTGAGTGCGCTCCGGCAGGACCCGGACCCCGCTATGAGGAAGAGCGCCGATTGGGCTGTTTCGCGGCTGGAAGCGTGAGCGCGTTACAATGACTTTGCCGCCCTCCATGGCCACCACCGCAGCCAATCATCTGGAATCGCTGCCCGCCTGGGCGCGCGAACTGTCCGAGAAGTACTACTCGGGCGTGACCTCCATGTTCGTCCTGCACGGCAACGTGCGCGACTTGGCGCCCTGGAAGCGCGCCGCCGGCACGGAGTTTTTGCCCTTGCAACGCTTCTTGCGCGACGCGCTGTTCGGCGGCCGCGACCTGGTGCTGTTCTACGACCGCGGCGGCGGCCTCAGCTTCGGGGCTCCGGAAATGAAGGCCGATTTCGAGCGGGCGCTCTCCGGCTACGACAGCTTTCACGGCACCAGCTTCGCGAACGGGCTGCCGCGCAACCCCGATGGCGTGCTGAGCATCCTGGACAACTACCTCCGCCTGCGGATCGGCGATAAGAAGAAGATCGCCGTGGTGGTGGATTTCGCGGAGACCATCGCGCCCGCCGGCGACAGTTCGGGGATGCCCGCCGAGGACCGAAATTCGCTGGTGATTCTCAAACGCTGGGCGCAGAACCCGGTTTTCCTCGAAGCCGACGTGACCTTTTGCCTGATTGCCGAAAACCTGATCGAGCTCAACCTGGGACTGGTGCAGAACCCCGGCGTCGCCTCCATCGATATCCCCCTGCCCGGCGAAGCCGAGCGCGGCGATTTCATCCGCGCGCAACTGGCGGCCAAGCCGCTGCCGGCCGGCTCCGACGTCACCGCCGAGATGCTCGCCGGGCTGACCGCCGGACTGAAGCGCGTCCAGTTGCAGGGACTCACGTCGGACGCCGCCGAAAACCAGCGGCCGCTCACCGTGAAGTTTCTGGTGGAACGCAAGAAGGAGCTGATCGAAGCCGAGTCTGGTGGCCTGCTGGAATTCGTGCAGAGCCGCTTCGACCTCTCCATGGTCGCCGGCCAGGAAGCCGCCAAAAAGAAGCTGCAGGACGCGGCGCGCGCCATCCGCGCGGGCAAGACCGGCGTGGTGCCCATGGGCTATGTCATCTGCGGCCCGGTGGGAACGGGCAAGACTTTTCTCACCACCTGCTTCGCGGGCGAGATCGGCATCCCCGCGGTCACGCTCAAGAATTTCCGCAGCATGTGGCAGGGCGTGACGGAAGGCAACCTGGAGCGCATTCTGAACCTGCTCAAGGCCATGAGCCCCATCGCCGTGATCGTGGACGAAGCCGATGCGCAACTGGGCAACCGCTCGGCCTCGGGCGACAGCGGCGTATCCAACCGCGTCTTCGCGCAAATCGCGCAGTTCATGGGCAACACCGAACTGCGCGGCAAAGTGATCTGGTTCCTGCTGACCTGCCGCCCCGACCTGCTGCCCGTCGACCTCAAACGCCAGGGCCGCGCCGAAGAGCATATCGCGCTCTTCTATCCCCACACCGACGAAGAACGCCTGGCCATGCTGCGCGCCATGCAGAAGAAGAGCGGCATGCAGATCGCGTCCCCGGAAGCCGAGCAGTTCTTCCTGAAAAACGCCGCCGGGCTCTCCGGCGCCGACGTGGAGGCCATCCTCATCCGCGCCCGCATGAAGAGCGCGCTCGAAAACGAAGCTGCGCTCGGCGAAGACGATCTCCGCGCCGCGCTCGAGGACTTCATCCCGCCTTCCTATCCCACCGAGATCGAGTTGCAGACGCTGGTGGCGGTGCTGGAATGCACCAGCAAGAGCCTCCTGCCCGAGGCCTACCGTAATATGGACCGCGGCGAGGCCGTGCGGCGTGCGGGCGAACTGGCGGCGCTGTCGCGCATGTAACGAGAAAGAACTATGGAACCAACAGCAGACATCGCATTGATCGGCCTGGCGGTCATGGGCCAGAACCTCATCCTCAACATGAGCGACCACGGCTACACCGTAGTGGCATATAACCGCACGGTCTCCAAGGTCGACGAATTCCTGAACGATGCCGCCAAGGGCCACAAGAACGTCATCGGCGCGCACTCCATCGGGGAGACGGTAGACCTGCTGAAGCGGCCGCGCAAGATCATGCTCATGGTGAAGGCGGGACAGGCGGTGGACGATTTCATCGAGGCGCTGCTGCCGCACCTGGAGCCGGGCGACCTGATCATCGACGGCGGCAACTCGCACTTCCCCGACTCCATCCGCCGCACGAAAGACCTGGAGAGCAAGGGTCTGCTGTTTGTCGGGACGGGCGTTTCGGGCGGCGAGGAAGGCGCGCGCTTCGGCCCCTCCATGATGCCGGGCGGAAGCCCGAAGGCGTGGCCGCTCGTCAAGGACATCTTTCAGGCCATCTGCGCGCGCACGCCCGATGGCGCGCCGTGCTGCGACTGGATGGGCGAGGACGGCGCCGGCCACTACGTCAAGATGGTCCACAACGGCATCGAGTACGGCGACATCCAGCTCATCTGCGAGGCCTACCAGCTCTTGAAAGAGAGCCTGGGCATGAGCAACGAGGAGATGCACCGCGTCTTCACCGAGTGGAACAAGGGCGAATTGGACAGTTACCTGATCGAAATCACGCGCGACATCCTGGCTTACAAGGACGAGCAGGGCGAGTATGTGCTGGATAAGATCCTCGATACCGCGGGTCAGAAGGGCACGGGTAAGTGGGCCAGCGTGAACTCACTCGATCTGGGGATGCCGCTGACGCTGATCGGCGAAGCGGTCTATGCCCGCTGCCTGAGCGCGCTCAAGGACCAGCGCGTGGCGGCTTCGAAGCTACTCAAGGGGCCGAAGTTCCAGTTCGAGGGGGACCGCGCGGCGCTGGTCGAAGACATTCGCCAGGCGCTGCTGGCGTCGAAAATCGTCTCCTACGCGCAAGGATTCATGCTGCTGCGCGAGGCCGCCCACGAGTACCACTGGAACCTCAACTACGGCGGCATCGCCCTGGTGTGGCGCGCCGGGTGTATTATCCGCTCCGCGTTCCTGGGCAAGATCAAAGAAGCATTCGACCGCAACGCCGGCCTCGGCAATCTGCTGCTCGACCCGTACTTCACAGGAGTAATTGAGCGCTCGCAGCCCTCCTGGCGGCGCGTGGTGTCCAAGGCGGTGGAGGCGGGTGTCGCCGCTCCGGCTTTCACCACCGCGCTGGCATTTTATGACGGCTATCGCAGCGCGCGGCTGCCCGCCAACCTGCTGCAGGCCCTGCGCGACTACTTCGGCGCGCACACTTACGAGCGCATCGACCGCCCGCGCGGCCAGTTCTTCCACACCAACTGGACGGGCAAGGGCGGCACGGTGTCGGCCGGCACCTATACGGTTTAGGGCGCGCCATGAGCTACGGCCTGAACATCCGTCCCGGCGGCGCGCTGGACTTCGTCTCCCTGGGCGCGCTGGTCCACCGCCTGGACCCGGGAATCGTCCCGTTCCGCAAGGCAACCGAATGCCAGATTCACGTGAGCGGCGGCGAGTTCAACTGCGCCGCCAACCTGGCGGACTGCTTCGGGCTGCGGACCGGCATTGCGACCGCCATGGTCGATTACCCCATCGGCGAACTGATTGCCGAGCGCGTGCGCGCCATGGGGGTCACGCCGTTCTACAAGCGGTTCGCCCACGATGGCGTCACCGGCCCGAACATGGCCACCGTCTACAGCGACCGCGGCCACGGCGTGCGCGCGCCGGTGGTCTTTTATAACCGGTGCAACGAAGCGGCGGCGCGGCTCAAGCCCGGCGATTTCGATTGGCACGCCATCTTCGCGGGCGGCGTGCGCTGGTTCCACTCGGGTGGAATTTTCGCGGCGCTCTCCGCCACCACGTCCGAAGTAATCATCGAAGGAATGCAGGCCGCCAAGGCCGCGGGCGCGGTGGTCTCGTTCGACCTGAATTACCGGGCCAAGCTTTGGAACATTTCGGGCGGCGAAGATCGCGCGGTGGCGGTGCTGGACCGCATCGTGAAGAACGTGGACGTTCTGGTGGGCAACGAGGAAGACCTGCAAAAGGGACTGGGCATCCCCGGGCCCGAGGTGGCGGCGAAATCCAAGCTCGACCCGAGCGCCTTCTTCGGCATGATCGACAGCGTGATCGCCAAGCATCCGCAGGTGAAGGTCGTGGCCACCACGCTGCGCGAAGTGCACTCCACCAACCGGCACGGCTGGAGCGCGGTGGCCTGGGTCGACGGCAAGACGTACGCCGCGCCGGCCTTCGATCTGGACGTTCACGACCGCGTGGGCGGCGGCGATGGCTTCGCTTCGGGCTTCTTCTACGGACTACTCGCCAACGAGTCGCCCGAAGAGGCAGTGAAGCTGGGATGGGCCCACGGCGCGCTGCTCACCACGTTTCCCGGAGACACGACCATGGCGACCGCCGAGCAGGTACGCGCGTTCGCCCGCGGCGGCTCGGCCCGCATCCAGCGGTGATATGAATCCAGAGATCCTCGCGCTCGCCGCCAAAATCAAGCTCCTGCTGATGGACGTGGACGGAGTACTCACCAACGGCAGGCTCTACAATGTGCCGAATGCCGAAGGCAAGATGGTCGAGACCAAAGGCTTCGATTCGCAGGACGGCATCGGCCTGCAATGGCTGAGCTGGAAAGGCATCAGGACCGGCGTCATCAGCGGCCGCCTCTCGCCCGCCACCGTGGAGCGCGCGCGCCAGTGCAAGATGACCTACGTCTACCAGGGGCACATCGAGAAGATTCCGATTCTCGAGGAGATACTGGCCGACGCCAAGATCAACGCCGGCGAAGTGGCCTACATCGGCGACGACTTCACCGATATCGTGGTGCTGCACCGCGTGGGACTGCCGATTGCCACCGCCAACGCGCGGCCGGAGGTGAAGCGCGAGGCGCGCTACGTCACCGCAGCCGCGGGCGGCGAGGGCGCAGTGCGGGAGGTGGTGGAGCTCCTCCTCAAGGCGCAGGGCCGCTGGCAGGAGATCCTGGAACACTACGAAATCAAGCGCTGAGCGTTCAGCGGGGCGGCTCCACGACGTGCGATTCGGCCTGGAACTTCTTATAGTCGCTGAAGGTCATGATGATTTCCCCGCGCAGCACCTTGATCAGTGCGATTCTCGCCGCGCCCTTGCCATAAATGCGCTTGGGCAGCCAGACTTCGTCGTTGATGCGCGCCTGCTCGACGGAGAGGCGGCCTCCCTTGGCCATGCGCAACAGAAATCCGCCGAAGGTAATGGTGTCCAGTGTCTCCATTTCGAACTTGACCCACTGATAATCGTTCTTGTCGATCCACAGGCGGCCCTTCACCTTGGGGAAGTAGGACGTGGCCGAGCTCTTCGGCTTGTAGCCGGGCTTGGGCGTGGCATCGATCACGTAAGTCTGGCCGCCATTGAGCGCTTCCTCTCCCACGAGCTTGAAGTCGAAAGCGTCGGGCAGTTCCTTGAACGGCTCGCGCTGCCGCTGTTGCCGGCGATCCCAGTCCGCCAGGCGGCGCTCGCGCTGCGCGGCGGTTTCCTTGCGGCGCTCCTCGCTGCTCTTGCGGAGCTTCTCGTCTTCCTGCTTCTGTTCCTTGGCGGAAAGCGGGTGGTCGTCGCGCAGCACCATGCGGCGATAGGGCGATCCGTCCAGCCACATCACGTCCCAGGTGTGCGCGTCACTGTCTTTGAGCTTGCCGGAGCTGTCCAACTGGCGCAGCTCCTGGCGTTGCAGGTAGGTATAGTTGCGGGCGATTTCGCTGTTGCGCTTGTCGAGCTCCACCGAGCGCCGCACAATCTCGCGGGCATCCTGCGCGGCCAGAATCGCCGGAATCGCGGCCAACAGAGTCAGGAAGCGCACGTTATTGCGACGGCCCGGCGGCAAATCCGGTTTCCGGCGGCGAAGTCACGCCACCAGCTTGGCAAACCGCGAGCCCTCCCGGACGATGGTCTGGTTGCGCTCCGGCCCGGTGGAGATGCAGCCCACTTCCACGCCCGTGCGGCTCTCGAGAAACGCCAGGTACTCCTTCGCCTTCGCCGGCAGCTCGTCATAGGAAGCGATGCCGAAGGTGGAGCATCGCCAGCCGGGAAGACATTCGTAGACCGGCTCGACTTTCTCCAGTTGCGCCACCGTAGGCGGCATTTCCCGCAGCTCGGTTGTGCCCGCGCGGTAACCCACGCACACCGGGATGTTGTCGAACTCGTCGAGCACGTCGAGCTTGGTGACTACGATGCTGTCGAGCCCGTTGATCGCCGCCGCGTAGCGCAGCAGCGGAACATCGAACCAGCCGCAGCGCCGCGGGCGTCCCGTGACGGCGCCGAACTCGTTGCCGCGCCGCCGGATCTGCTCCCCCGCGCCATCGAGCGCCTCGGTGGGAAACGGGCCGCCGCCCACACGCGTAATGTACGCTTTGGAGACGCCGATCACTCCGCCGATGCGCGTGGGCGGCACGCCGGTGCCCGTGCAGGCCCCGCCGGCACTGGCGCTCGACGACGTCACGAAGGGGTAAGTCCCATGGTCGATATCGAGCATGGTGCCCTGCGCGCCCTCGAACAATACCGTCTTGCCGTCGCGGATCGCCTGGTTCAGCAGTTGGGAGGTATCGCACACCATGGGCCGTATGCGCTCGGCGCAGGCTTCATATTCGTCGCGGATGCGCCGCAGATCCTGGTCCTCATAGATGCCGAGCGTCCTGGCCACGGCCACTTTCTCTTCCATCACGGAATCGTACTGCGCGCGGAACAGCTCGGTGTTCAGCAGGTCGGCGATGCGGATGCCGCGGCGCGCGCTCTTGTCCTCATAGCAGGGCCCTATGCCGCGCGAGGTGGTGCCGATGGAGACGCGGCCCGGCCGGGCTTCCGACAGCCGCTCCATCATGCGGTGCGCGGGAAACAAGACGTGCGCCCGGTTGCTGATGAACAGATTCCCGGCTACGGCGACGCCCGCCGATTCGAGCGCGTCGATTTCCGCCAGCAGCGCCGCCGGATCGATCACCAGGCCGTTGCCGATGACCGCGATCTTCCCCGGACGCAGGATCCCGCTGGGAATCAGTTTCAGCACGAACTTGTTCTCGCCGATGAAGACGGTGTGGCCCGCATTGTGCCCGCCCTGATAGCGCGCGACGATATCGAAGCGGCCGGAGAAGAGATCGACGATCTTCCCCTTGCCCTCGTCTCCCCACTGGGACCCCAGGATGATGACGTTTCCCATTTTGGCCAAACCCATTTATTCTACCGTAGTCGGAAGGCGCGAACGGACGCAGTCTTGTCTCATACAAGATGAGCCTGGAGTGGGGGTGCGTTTCTCATACAAGATGAGCCTGGAGGAGCGATCCGGCATGCTGGGAGTTGATCATCAGCATGCAAGCACCAGAGAAGTTGAGCCTGGAACAGATCCGGGCGTTTTTGGAAGGGAGCAATGAGGTCCGGTTCGAAGGGCGCAACCGGGAGGAGGTATACGGCTGGGTGAACCAGACGTTGCGGCAGCAACACTACGAGGAGCTGAAGCGG